>NZ_CATNHG010000129.1:0-15761 GCF_950097965.1 Bacillus sp. T2.9-1 | reverse complement strand
TACACTATACCAAAGAATGAGGTGTTATTTCATTTTATTAAACACTGTCAAGCAACATATTTAATAGACCATAGACGCAATACAACTAACGATTTGCACTTATTTTTTTGGTGCGAAAGTTGAGTTACTATAATAAAATAGACAGCAAATAAGTACATCTGTCTTTTTACATATATATAAAGGGGGATATGCATTGAAAATTTCAGCAATTAAGTATGAGGCAAGACAATCATTAAAAGGGGAATGGGGAAAAGTAGTAGGTCTTACATTCCTATATTTCATTTTAAGTACGGTAATAAATTTCTCTGTTGAAGTTTATGCTAGTGGAGGCATTTTAAATTGGTTTAATCAAGATTATACACCACCATTAGCATCCATATTAAATGCCATTATTAGTATTATTTTAATCCCATTAACTATAGCAATTAGTTGGTTTTATCTCGATATCGTTAGAGAGAAAAGTCCTGAAATTCCGCAGGTTTTTACGATATATACGGATGCAAGGTTAGCTCTAAAATCCATTGGTACGACTATCATGATAGGTATATTTACATTCTTATGGTCTTTATTATTATTAATTCCGGGAATTATCAAAGGGCTAGCATATTCACAGACATTTATGATTTTAAAAGATCATCCAGAGCTATCCGTTTTTGAAGCAATTACAGAAAGCAGAAGAAGAATGGTTGGTTACAAATGGAAGTTCTTCCTGTTAAACTTAAGCTTTATTGGATGGGGCTTCTTATGTCTATTGTCACTAGGAATCGGTTTCTTATGGTTAACTCCATATATCTATACGTCTAATGCAACTTTTTATCATAAATTAATCGCAGAAAAAGAGACGCTTTAACTAAGCGATTGTTGATGGAGATACCCAGAGAACAGAAACTAAATCTGTTCTCTGTTTTTTTATATGCAAAGGTAAAACGCTAATATTATGTAAACTTGACGAGAGAAGAGATGTATAGAAATAGATCCGCTGAGCATCTGTAAGCCAAATTTATTTATAGTATTGGGAAAATGGAATGATTGCTGATTTTAAATAGCAAGCTAAGAATTGTTTATATTAAATATTTAAACAACTAATAGATAAATGGTTTTAGTAAATGTATAAAAATATTATTATCTACAATAAAATAGCTGAGTTGTATTGGATGCATATTGAATGATTAAATGTTCGAAATAAACGATATTTTTTTTATTTTGTCTCACTATCTAAAGTATACTTTATTTTGAGATGAGATTTATTAATATTTGAATTGCTGTGTATAATATATATTATGTTCGGGGCGTTTCAATAAGTATAAGAATATAGCAAGACTATATTCTCTCTACTCTATTCTTATACTTTTTATCTTTAATATCATTTAAATCGATAAATTTCGTGCTGTATTCTAAAATATCGTTCAAATACAAATGATTTGATTTTGCAAATTGTTTCGCATTCTCCAATAATTGTTTATCGTAAGTTGTTTTATATTGAACTCGATCCTTTGGTCTGGATTCTTTTGAGAATTGAATCATATTATTTGCTAGTAAATTTCTTAGACCGTTTTCAAATAAATAATTTATGTGCGTATCATTTTCTTCAGCCATTTTGCTTAATGTATCGATGATTTCTTTACTAATGTTTGTTCTAAATTTGACTCTAGATTGATCCGTTTCATGAATTAATTTACCGTTTACTAATCTCCACAATTTTTTGTAAACCTCCTATCAAATGCTATGGTTAGTAACATTTTTGTTATTCATATATTCTTCATTTTTCAATATTATATCTTATTTTTACTAATTTAGGGAGTTCATCTAGCATTAATAAACTCATAGAGACAATTAAACCGCTCTAATGCAGTTTCCCAATTTATAGTATACTGATTCTCCAGTGCATAAAGTAATTCATGGAATACAGGCTGTAATCCGTAAAAATTACTTACTCTATGAAACAAGGATTCAGATGGTTCTGATGATTGATAACACGCCAATACATCTTTTGTGAAGTCTGGACCGTATGCCCAAATAGATACCCGCAAAATCAAAAGCAGGGTCTCCAATTTGTGCATCTGTAAAATCAATAATGCCACTAATCCTCCCCTTCTGTTCATTATAAATAATGTTTGAGGTCGTTAAGTCTCCATGAATGATAACTTTCTTAGCTGGTATGTCTTCATAGATTTCTAGAAAGCGCTCAAATAAATGGGCAATCTGTTCTTGCTGTTTGTACTTTAAAAATGGAAATACTTGTCGTTCTACTTTTTTGTAGAAAGACTCCCAATAAGAATGGTTATGAAGGCTTGTTAACATACTACTGTTTAATTGTGCTACTTCGACAATATGTAATTTTGTTAGAAAGTCGCCAAGCAATATGGCGTTCTCAAAATGACAAGTAATGATATTAGGAGCATAAACAGATAAAGATTGTCCTTCAATCACTGGATATTTTACGCCTTTCACCTTGTCATCTTCATCCATATACTCATATTCTGGTATTAGCAAGAACGGATTTCTCGCTCTTACTGCTGTTAGAATTTCTCCTTCTGTTTTTACTTTTGCTGCCACTTCTTCCGATTTAGGAAATCTAAAGACTAAGTTATTATTAATAATAACTAGATCGTTGTCCCACCCCTTATTATTTACTTTTACTTCTTTAATCACGAAATGGGGAAAATATCTTTTTATAAATGCAAGCCTTTCTTTTTCTTTCATTTCGTTAGCCTCTCTTCTGTTATTACATTTAGGATTTCAGTAATCATACTGTCCCCTTCTATATGACTCAAAATGTTAGAGTTAGAAAGGGTAATGATTCCTATTTTATGCTTAGGGGCAATTAGCATTTGCTGTCCTCCAGCTCCTAAAGCTCTATAAATGGTATCGCCTCTATAAGATTTTAACCACCATCCATATCCGTAGATGCCATAATCCAAATTAGTTGAAATGCCCGTCGTTGTTGATGCTATTAGCCAATCTCTTGGAATGACTTCCGTATGATTAATTTTTCCGTCATTCACAAGTAATTGAGCTATTTTTATTAAGGAATGAAGAGATAGATTTAATCCTGTGCTACCAATTGTGATACCTTGTGGATCGCCTTGCCATTCCACCTCTTCTATGCCAAGTGGAGTAAATAAGTATTGTTTTGCAAATTCTTTAGCAGTTTTATTTGTAGCGATACTTATTACTGCAGAAAGTAAATGATAATCTACTCCTTTATAGCGAAAATCATCTGTTTCTTTTATGGGAAGTGCTAAAATATCCGCTACCCAATTTTTACTAGTATGAATGAGATGATATAAATCCTTATCATCTATATCAAAACGTGATCGCATGGAAAGTAAGTCTGCAATTGAAATCGATTGGGGAGCGGTAGGTAAATAATAACGGATAGGTGTCTCGAGTGAATCAAGATATTTTTCTTTTAGAGCAATTCCAATTAATAGAGAAATAATACTTTTTGTCATGGAGCGAATATTTATTAATTTTAAAAAGTCATTGTTTTGTGTATGAAATATCTCTTCGCTCCCTTTAAAGATATACATTTGTCCGCAATATTGATGTTTTTCTTGTAAACGATGAATAGATAGTTTCATTTTAGATAATTACTCCTCTTTTTGCTTTTATTAAAACGAATGATTAATAGAAACTATATTAATCATTCGTTTAGAGTGCCGTCTTTCCTTTACCACTAACATAATTTCTAATTACTGATATGCCTCTACCCCCAACAATTCATCCAAGCCAACAATTTCAAATCCTTTTTCTTGAACGGCTTCAATGATTGTAGGTAATGCCTTTGCTGTTTCTGTTTTTTCTGAATCTGAATGCATTAAAATAATATCGCCGTTTCGCAAATTATCTGTGACATTTTTGATAATATTTTCAGCATCCTTTTGTGACCAATCAAGTGTATCGATTGACCAAATTATCACAGAGTAGCCTTTATCTTTGGCATTTTCTATTAAGGTTTCATTTGTTTCCCCATATGGTGGTCTAATCATCGCCGGCTCTTTCCCAATAATTGTTTGAATAGCAAGCCCTGCATTGTTTATTTCATTTGCTTGTTCAGCATTGCTTAAAGTAGTCAAATCAACATGATGATAGCTATGACTTAATACTAAATTACCGTTTTCATAGGCATTTTTAACAACTTGTGGGTACTTTTCTGCTTCACTGCCAATAAAGAAAAAATTCCCTTTCACATGATGGTTTTGTAATATTTCAATTATTTTTGGTGTCACGATTTCATCAGGACCATCATCAAAGGTTAAAGAAATCTTCTTTTCATTTCGTCCATTTATGTATAAATTAGGCTGATTTTCTTTAAAGTTCACGATATCACTCCTCCAAGTTTGCATCGCTTGCCATTGCTTGTTTGTTAGCTGATCAGAGTTTCCCTTTATATCTAATACATAGCCAGCTTGCTCCACTCTCTCTTCATTATAAACAGATAGATGGTCCACTCTCTCTGTTTCATTCAGGATGATAAATTTAAGCTGAATCTCCTTTGAAAGGTTATAAACAATTATTTTTTCCCCTTTACCTGTTCTTATTTCTGCTGGTTCTCCTATTACTTCTTTTAAATCAGACAAGGAGAATACCTGTAATTGCTTTTTATAGGAACGAATATCATAAATCTCTCCTTTTGCAGTAAAACCAAACACGGTATTCTTATTATCATAGGTAGCGTAAAAGCCATTTCCTACATGGTCTGTTCTAACTGGCTCTTCCCATTGCATTTCTACCTGTTCTATCGTATTGGATAATACGTTAAAGGGACTTGTATCTGTCATTCCTTTTTTTGCTGTTTCCACTATATCCGTTAAATAGTCAGAAGGAAAATCGATATTTTTTTGTTCTTGATTTGTTTCACTCTGGTTAAGATCACCTGCTTCTTTTGGTTTCTGAGCACTACATGCAGCCATGATTAACATCTGGAATAGTACAAGGAAATAGAGCAAATACTTTGTCTTCAGTTTTGTTCACCTTCTCTCCTGTGGCGTTCATCCTATCACTATTAATGTAAGGGTTTATGAATTCGTTTGCAATAACTAATTAAAAATCGGCGATATGGGTATTTTTTGTTTTCATCTGATTTTAATCATTGTTCCTTATAATAATGAATTCATGTAATCTAACGAAAAAGTAGGTGTTCTTTTAAAAATGAATGTGGAAACATTATTACAATTAAATACGATCTTTATAAGTATCATTATTGAGGCACTACCCTTTATATTAATTGGTGTTCTTATTTCTGGAATCATACAAATCTTTGTTTCAGAAGAATTTATTGCGAAAATCATGCCGAAGAATCCAATTCTTGCGATTTTATTTGCTTCATTAGTTGGAAGCATTATTCCCGCATGTGAATGTGGAATAATACCAATTACAAGAAGGCTAATCTTAAAAGGTGTACCACTGCCAGCAAGTATTGCTTTTATGCTCACTGGCCCGATTATTAACCCGGTAGTTATTTTTTCCACCTATGTTGCATTTGGAAACAGCTGGAGAATGGTGATTCTTCGGTCGGTTGCTGCGCTTATTTGTTCGATTCTAGTTGGACTTGCTTTGCAAAAAACAGTGAAACAGTCGCCCTTAAAAAATCATGTGCCAGAACATATGCACTATCATTCGTTTAAAGGACGAATCGAAGCAATGTTTAAACATTCTATAGACGAATTTTTCTCTGTAGGAAAATATTTAGTGATTGGTTCGTTCATTGCTGCCGCTGTACAAACATTTGTGAAAACATCTACCCTTGTATCAATAGGACATGGGCAGGCATCCTCTCATCTAGTTATGATGGGACTCGGCTATATCCTAAGTCTTTGTTCCCAAGCAGATGCATTTGTGGCAGCGAGCTTTAGAAACAGCTTCTCAGTAGGATCAATTCTTGCATTCCTAGTATTCGGTCCAATGTTAGATATTAAGAATACATTGATGCTCTTAAGTACGTTTAAAGCTAAGTTTGTTATCTTACTGACAAGTCTTATTACCATCATCGTGTTTCTCGTAACCATTTTTCTATAAAGAGGTGAAAAAAAATGCTTCGTATATTTGTGTTAATCGGCTTTACTTATTTATTTTTGCATTTACATGCTACTGGCGATATCTCGAAATATATTAATATGAAATATTCATATATATCAGAATCAGCCATTTATATATTTGTACTCTTTACAATTATATGTGTCTATAACTATATAAAAAAGGATAAAAATAACCATGATCATGATTCTTGTGAACATTGTGGACACGATCATTCCCATGAAGAAAATAGCTTTTGGAAACGTGGATTAACAATTGTAGCATTAATGCTGCCAATACTAACGGGGTTAATGCTTCCAGTAGCAACCCTTGACTCCAATATTGTAGAAAAAAAAGGTTTGTATTTCCCTGCATATGATGAAGGAGATGAGTATAGCCAGCATCAATTTTTGCAGCCAAATACAAGCAGTTATTATGGAAAAGAAGGTTATGCAGAAGTAATGGATAAGGGTTTGGATAAATTAAAGAATCTAAAAGAAATTACTTTAGGAGAAGATAATTTTTTAAATGATTTAGAAACGATTTATAATTATCCAGGACAATTTATGGATCGGGAAATTACCATCACTGGTTTTTCGTATAAGGAAGAAGATTTAATGAATAATCAGCTGTTCTTGCTGCGATTTGGCATCATACATTGCATTGCAGATGCTGGCGTATTTGGCATGCTTCTAGATATTCCAGATGATATGAAAAAAGACAATGACCAGTGGCTACAGGTAACTGGAAAGCTTGAAACCATTTACTATCAACCATTTAAGAAAACCATTCCGATTCTTAAAGTTACAGATTGGAAAACAATAAATGAGCCCGATGATCCTTACGTGTATCGTCAATATTAAAAAATAGGGAATGTTAGCTTTTTGCATTACATTCCCTATTTTTTTTATACGTATTTTTCCATGCGGATATCGTCCCACATTCTATCTTGATAGTAGGTAAATTGTTTGTTTTTCCCGATTTCTTGGTAGCCAAGTTTGCTGTATAATTTTTGAGCACTTTTATTAAATTCGAATACCCCTAATTCTATTCTTTTTAGACCCTGCTTTTTAATCTGTTCTTCTAAATATCTAAGCGAAGTGGAGCCTATCCCTCTCCCTCTAGCGATTTCTTCCCCTATTGTAATAGCAATCCATGCAGTCCCTCTTTCTTTTTTATACAAATGGACTGGGTCAACCGTATAATTCATTTCCCCTACCAGTATATTGTCTAGATATATTTCATACATATGGTATGTTGTTAACCGTTTATTGATTTCTTCTTTTGTTATCCGTACATAGCTTTCTACATCCTCTTTATTCCGACAAGGATGGATTAATGGGATTAGCTTTGGATCATTCTCCCATTTGTTTAAACTGGTAATCAGTTGGTCTGTTGGAGCTCCTGTTTTTTGAAAGGAAATTTTCATGTGTGGATCCCTCACCTTTATATAGTCTTCTTTCATTATAAGCGAAAACAAGTGAAGTTGGTCCGTAATCTTTTTCCTCTAGGAGCAAATTTGTCCCACGAGACAATATTGTTTTTGTTCTAATTTATTTCATAAATCATATTTATTTTATTATGAGAAAAATTCGAATAAAGGAGTGAAATAACTTGGTAACTGTTCACTTTTTTGATAATAGCACAAATGTATTAACTCAACTCCGGCAAGAAATCCCAAATGTTGAACAAGAAATAAAAATTAAAGGACGCAAAGGAAAAATACTATCGGTTATTCAATTGAAAGAGGATGTATTTCAAGCAAATGTAGAATTTGAAAAGATTGTAAAAAAAACAGCCGTTGCAGCAGACTCTAAAAAAAGAAAACGCTAAGGAATTTCAGAGAAGCTTACTTTAAAGTGGCTTCTTTTTTTTCGTTCAGATAATATTTGCCTTCCCCCTCTCTCATTAATGTGGATACATAATTCCCGTTAAAATAACAAATGATACAGTTAAAATATGTTCAAAAGGAGAATGAAGGATGCTTAGTAATAAAGTTAGCCGTGTAGCCTTAATTGGCACAGGTTTTGTAGGATCTAGTTACGCATTTGCGTTAATGAATCAAGGGATTGTGGATGAATTATTGTTAATTGATCTTAATAAAGATAAAGCATTTGGAGATGTAATGGATTTGAATCATGGCAAAGTCTTTGCTCCTAACCCAATAAGTATTAAATATGGAGAGTATAAGGATTGCACGGAGATGGATCTAGTTGTTATATGTGCTGGAGCTAATCAAAAACCTGGTGAAACACGTCTTGATTTAGTGGAAAAGAATTTAAAAATATTTAAATCGATTGTCGATCAAGTGATGGCAAGTGGCTTTCATGGAATATTCTTAGTTGCAACAAATCCAGTAGACATTTTAACCTATGCAACTTGGCGATATAGTGGACTTCCGAAAAATCAAGTTGTTGGCTCTGGGACAATTTTGGATACTGCTCGGTTCCGTTTTCTACTTGGAGATTACTTTAAAGTTGCTCCAACTAGTGTCCATGCCTATATTATTGGAGAGCATGGCGACAGTGAACTGCCAGCCTATAGTTCAGCAGATGTTGCCGGTATTCCTGTTTATAAGCTAATGAAAAGAGCGGCTGAATATAAAATGGAGGATTTAGACGAAATTTTTGTGAATGTGCGTGACGCAGCCTACAAAATTATTGAAGGGAAAGGTGCTACTTATTATGGGATTGCTATGGGACTTGTGCGAATTACAAAGGCAATCTTAAGTAATGAAAATAGTGTATTAACCGTATCTGCCTATTTAGATGGCCAATATGGAGAAAAGGATGTCTATATAGGTGTACCTGCAGTAATAAATAGAGAAGGAATACGTGAAGTCGTTGAATTGGAACTAGCTGAAGATGAGCAAGAAAAATTTCATCAAAGTGCGACTATATTAAAAGATATTCTAAAACCTCATTTTAATAAATAAACCATTCTCTCTTGATCTGCTATGGATGGTATTGCATAACTTCTAAATAGCCCACACCCAAACAGCCTAGTTTACATACTTTATATGGTAAGTAAATTAGGAAAGGTGTGACAGAATGGATTGGAAGAAATACCTTCTCATAGCAGCTGCTACTTTCTTGATTCTATTTTCCGGCATTGTAACTGTATTGCTTTTTCATACAAAGAGTGTGGAAGCAGACAAAGAACCAAGTAATTCGGTTGATTCACAAGGCACTGCTACAACGGAAAGCGGCCAAGGCAATGTTAATATTTCAGTAACGAACAATATACAAAATATAGTAAGTGGTGAATCAAAAGCAACGATTGAAAATAAGGTGAAAAATGATATTCAAGACAAAGATGCTGCCATTGATAATAAAATTGAAAATCAGTCAGAAAACGAAGCATCGGTAACAATCAATAATGCTATCGAGAATATTTTAAAAGGTCAGGTTAATGGAACAACAAATAATAATATTACTAATAATATTCTTTCTAATGGCAAAACAGAATTAGCGAATAATCTTTTAAATAATTTAAATTTAAATGTAGATGTTAATGTCTCCAATGAAGTCAATACAAATGGAAAACAAGAAGCTTCCAACAATGATAAGGAAGATACCAGTAATAATGATGATGGCAATAAAAATGAAGAGAATAACGGTAGTGATTCAAACGGAAATAAGGAAGAAGATAAGGAAACTTCCTATTTATGGGGTGTTGATTCTGCAAGTGAAACAACAGAAGATTTTTATGCTTGTGTAAGAGATAATTTCGGTGATCCGAAAGTCGTTGCGCGCTATTTAAGAACAAATGAAGGGGTATCACATGGATTAACATCTGAACAAGTTGATTTAATTCATTCTAATGAAGCGGATATCTTGCTTATTTATAATGGTTTTACCGATGCAACAGGCTTTGATAATGGGGTAAATGAAGCGAAAAAAGCGATCGAATTAGCACAAGAACTTGGTGCTCCAGATGGAGTCGCTATTTTTGCGGATATTGAGCCAAATTATCCTGTTGATGCTGCCTTTATTGAAGGTTGGTATGACGAGGTAAGCAAGTCAGCCTATGAACCTGCTATTTATGGTATTTTTGATTCAGGAGAGGAGCTTACAAATGCTTTTAATATGGCCGCTGAATATAAAGGAGAAATAAAAGAGAATACGTATTTATGGTCTGCTTCACCAAACATTGGGATTACAACAGAAGAAGAAGCACCAGAGTATAATGTAGACGCACCAGAGGGTTCCCTTGCTTACGGCTGGCAATACGGTATTAATGATGAAACATGCAATATAGATACTAATTTGTTTAACAGTAACCTAACAGATGTATTATGGAAACATTAAATAAAGTAACATCTTACTAACGAGTCTTCGGAAAGTAAGATGTTTTTTTATAAAGAGAAGCAACAGGTATTTACTTACTTGATGCTTCTCTTTATTAGTTGATCAACACAAGATCACAACAAACTTTACGAAAAGCAGCCTAAATTTTATCTCTCTTTTTTAATTGTTTGGAAGAAGTTCTTGGACGGATAAATAAAGAACTAGTAAATGAACTTAAAAGGATTGCACTTAGCACGATCATTCCAACACTTATTGTAACCTTTTCTATTAAGTAAATGGAAAATACGGGGGCTATGGAAGCCCCTATAAATAAAATAACGGTATAGCAGGTAATAGCTAAGTTCTTGTGTTTACCTCCCCATTCATGGATAAGCGCTATATTCGCAGGAATGGACACAGAGATTCCTCCGATAAATAAAATAATCGCGATGCCGATTAACCACTTAGAACCTAAAAAGGCTAAGGTGCAAATAGAGAAAATGGCAATTAATAGGCCTGATCGCAAAACGAGTTGCTTTCCATAAAGTTTGATCAAAAAATTAGAGGCTAGTGTAAAAAAGACGCCGATCATTCCAACTAATTTTAGATTGAAAATTGTTGTTAGCGTAAATGCCTGTTCTTTAAGAAAGGGATCGATGAATGTAGAGAAGGAAACATAGGAAAACAGTAATGTTGCTGTTATCCAATAGCAGAGGTAAATATGCTTTTTCGTGAGTAGTCCTTTCATTTGTAAAATGATATTTTGGTTTTCCACTTGCATTTGATGATTGCTGGTCTTTGGCAAGTGATAAAAAATAAAAATCAGCATGAGGAAATAGAGAATTCCAAAAACAATAAATACTGCTTGCCAATTCCATAAGTTAAGAACGGAACTACTAATAAATGGCCCAATGATTCCAGCAAGCAAGAATCCGGTATTGATCCATGCTATAGCAAGCACCTTTTTTTCGACTGGAAACCACTCCAAAGCAAATCCGAGTGCGTTAGGAGCAAAAGAAGCAGCGATAAAGCCTTGTATTCCTCTAAAAATAAGAAAAAGTACATAATTAGGAGATAGAGAAATGAATGGTGTAATGAAAGTCATGCCGATAAAGCATACTAAAAAAAGATGATATCTCTGCACTTTGACTGACAGCAATCCAAAGAAAATTAATCCTACCGCATAGCAAAAAGAAAATATACTGCTGCTCCAACCACTGTGAAGAGGTTGGAGTTTGTATGTAGCCATCAAAGAGTTTAATAAAGGGATTGTTACATACAAACTGGAAACAACAAGTAACCCGCCAAAGAAAAGCGTTCTTAATATTACTCTTTGCTCCCGCTTTTCTTTAGATTCTTCCGTAAAATAGAATGAGTTCATTTCTTGCCTCCTTTATTTGAAGATATACTATCTTAAATATATTAGGGTTCACAGAAAGTTATTATCGATTGCGTCTCCATCCACCATTAATTTCGAGTCGAAATCGCATAAAGTCATTAATTAATCTGGCGGTCTTCCCTTCTTGATTACGCTCCCTTATCTTTGATTGAACACAGCGTAGTAATCTTTCATCACAATAGCGACAAGAACCGTATGCTTCTACACATTGATCATGTCTTTGGCAACAGGAATCAACATAGTTTATTGGGGCACCAGGTCCACTGCATCCTGGTCCACAATAGCGATAACCACCAGGTAGGCAAATTTTAATCGCATTTTTTTTGCTTCTTTTCTTTTGCATTATTCATTCCCCTTTCCATATAGATTATGAAGCTGGTATGAAATGGTATGGGGAAACAATCTATATAGGAAGTAGAAAACAGAAGATTGTGTTTTAACCAAAAATAAAAAAAGCTTGTCCAATAGAGTAAACTCCTTTTGGACAAGCTTTTTATCAGCTTTGCTTTTTGAAGATAGTGGAAATAATATCATCGGTCGACATATCGCTTTTGATTTTAAACGATCCAAGTTTTAAATAATTCGCTACCCCTTTTTTCTCTACTTTTTGTGAGAATTGTAGTGGCGTTTCTTTAATAAACTTCTCTTCATTTAAAATACTTCCAACATCATAGCTAGTCATACCGCTTGTAACTCGAATAGTAATTGTTTTTACTTCCTCTTTTTTCTCTTCTTCTTTATTATCCTCTTTCTTTTCATCAGAAGAATTAGATTCAGATGCTTGTTTTTTTAGCTCTTCTTCTTTTTGTTTGGCTTCCTCAGATGTTTGAACAACATAGCCGCTGCTCGTTAAAATTTCTTTCATTTCTTCCACAGTTGGTGTGTTGGCTACATCGCCATCCACTTTTTCTACCTTTTCGACATTGTTATTTTCTTCTGCATTAACAGAATCATCTTTAGTAGAAAAATAAACAATTCCACTAACAGAAGTTGCTAAAAGTAATCCAGCTGCGAAACTTGTAATTATTGTTGGTTTCATTGTAAAACACTTCTCCTTTCCTCTTTTGCAAGTAAGTAAGGAGCTAACATCTCTTCTACTTCAGCTTGAGTAAGCTTCTTTTGAGCGGCAATAGTTTCAACTGAATACTTTCGTCTATGCAAGTCGAGTACTTCTCTTAAAACAGTGCGGTCCTTGGAAGCTAGCTGAACGCCTGCTTCTTTTTCCATAATTTCTATGTCTAACTCAAGATTGCGTATTTGTTTTTGCAACTGTGCTATTTCTTCCATCACAGAAAGGTGAATTACATCTATTTCACGTTGTTCTGATTTTGACGTTTGTTTTGCTTTTATAACGGAAGTAATGAGCAAAATGGCTGCTGCAATAAACAAAATGGCTAATGTCCATTCCATTTTAAAGATCCTCCCTCTTTCAGAATCCACTTTCCTAAGTATCTATTATACATTCTTTTTTCATTTTTTTCGATCATATTCTACAAAATCCTTCAATAGTTAGACAAGTTGGGATAATTATGCAACTTTTATTATATGAAGATAGTTGCAAACACGCTTTAAAACAATAGATTTATGTTCTTTCAATGTGCTCGTTTCAAAATTAATTGACCTCTTTAGGTATATAGTCTTATAAATAAAGATTCATAGGCATTTGCCTATGAATCCTTTTAATTTGTATGTATAATTTGAAATCCGTTTTTTCCCGTTTTCTTCATATGATACATAATCTTATCAGCATTTTGCATTAACGTTTCTACATCTTTTCCATGATTTGGATAGATGCTAATTCCGATACTGCATGTAATCGAATAAAGTTTATTATCCATTCTAAGCGGGTGACTGAAAATAGCCACTAGCCTTTGAGCGTAATTTTCTAACTCTTGTTCTGTGTTCATGCCTTCTATTAGTAGAATAAATTCGTCTCCTCCTAAACGACAAAGGAAATCTTGTTCTCTTACTGAACCTTTCATTCTTGAAGCAATTAGCTTTAGAGCTCGATCCCCATATTTGTGTCCAAGTGTATCATTAATTTGTTTGAAATCATCAATATCGATGAATAGCAAGGCAAATGTATGTATCTCGTCTCTGTCCTCCAATAAATTAGAAAGGGTTTTATATAAATAACGTCGATTAGGTAGCTCTGTCAAGGAATCATATAATGCTTGCCGCTTTATAATTGTTTCATAAGCCTTTCTTTCTGAAATATCTCTTGCGATAGTTGAAAGGAAATGAACATTTTGATGGCTTGATTTATGACTTACAATTGTTTGGGATACAGGTATTTGTTTTCCAAATGAGTTAAAAAGGGTATTTTCTCCCTTCCATATACTTTTTTCTTTAGAAAGTTCACTTTCATTATGTTCTACAAACTTATTTGTCCATAGTTGTGCATTAACAGATTGAAGATTTTCAACTCCCTCTGGAATACCTAGAAAGTTTCTAGCTGAGGGATTTAAATAGGTAGTATTTCCATTGCTATCAGCTGTTGCAATAAAATCAGGAGAAGCTTCAATGATATCTAGCAATTGTTGTTGACGCACCTGATTCTTCTTCCATAAGGTAATGTCACGGTTTATACCTCTATATCCGATTGTTTTATTTTTCTCATTTAGTACGGGCTTTGCATTGGTTTCAATAAATACGTCATAACCATCCCGATGAATCATCGTAAAATCAAGATTATGTAAGCTGCTATTCTTCTCCTTAGCAGTTGAAATAATTGCTTTTAAAGTTTCAACTTCATCGGTTTTAATAAATAAAAACACTGATTTTCCAAGTAGCTCATTAGCTGAATACCCTAATGTTTCTTCTACTATCGAATTGGAATACGTAAATTCCCAATGTTCATTTATTTGCCAAATCCAGTCACTAACCTGCTCTACCAGCATCTGAAAAAAATCAAGAGATGGCATATCATTATCTTTCCTACCATTCATAGTTAAGTCTCCTACTAAAAAATAATTATATAGGCAAATGGATATTTTCTGTATTTTCTATTATTTAACTATTATATCATTATTAGTCTATTATTAAAAGATTGCTTTGAAATCAAGAGAAATGTGTGCTATTAAATTTTGGTTTCATATGATATTATAACCGATATTTAAAAAAGTTTGCTAAATATGTGGTACATGCTTCCCCTTCTGAATACCTTTAATATAGACGTTATATTAGGGGGCTCTTTGATGGATAGTATTTTGTATTATATTGCCTTAGGTTTGTCACTAGCAGCGCCTATTGGTCCTGTAAATGCTACTGTTATAAATAGAGGACTTAGATATGGGTTTCGCCATGCTTGGATTCTCTCGCTAGGATCTCTGTTGGGTGATGTATTCTTTATTATTCTTGTATACTTTGGGGTTGCAAAATTAGCAAATATCCCAATCGTTCAAACATTTTTATGGCTATTTGGTGCATTTGTCCTCATTTACACTGGAATCGAAGGCGTCATGACAAAAAACGAATATAATCTCGCGAAGTAGTAAAGATAATAATTCTATGTTTCGCTCATTTATCACCGGTTTGCTTATGAGTCTCATGAATCCTTTATCTATAATTTTTTGGTTAGGTATATACGGTTCTATCTTAGTTTCAACCATACATAATTTTAGTACAAGCACTGTTCTTCTCTATACTGGCTGTATGTTATTTGGTGTAGCCATTTGGGATTTAACGGTATCCATTTTAGCTAGTTTCTTCCGAAATGTTGTCTCTGAACAATTAATTACTTTTGTGAGCAGAATTTCAGGCCTAATTTTGGTGCTTTTTGGCGGTTATTTTGGAATGCGGGGAATTCAATTCTTTTTATAATATATTTTGCTACACTAGTGTTGCATAAATAGTGTCATAATTTTCAGTTTACTCACCTTCCCTGTTTAGAGGCAAAAAAGTAAATACCCAATCAAAGGTGGCCCCATCCATTTGGAAATTTATTTACAATTAGACTTTTGCAACGACGACAATTTGCATATTTAAGGGATGGCTTTTCCTTCAATCTTTCGAAGCCAAACATTCGCTGGTTTCCACAATGCAGCCCTTAGATA
>NZ_CATNHG010000128.1:0-16171 GCF_950097965.1 Bacillus sp. T2.9-1 | reverse complement strand
CTTGCATGTATTAGGCACGCCGCCAGCGTTCGTCCTGAGCCAGGATCAAACTCTCCAATAAAGAGTTGATTAGCTCATTGCTAAACTCTAGCTTTTTATTACTTGTTGTCATTCTATAACATTCGTTATAAAACGATTATTGTTGACGTTTGTTTGTTCAGTTTTCAAAGAGCAATTTAGTTAGTCACTTAAGAAGCGACTTTCCTAACATAACATCTATCAACATTTCCTGTCAATAGTTTTTTAAAATTTCTTTTCCGTCGTTTACTTCAACATTTCGTGTTGTTTCAGCGACGGATATAAATATAACATTATTTCAACATAATGGTCAATACTTTTTTTAAACTTTTTTAGTTTTTTTCTAAAACCTTATAATATCGATGATAAACACCTGGACTTTTCGTTGAAACATTGACTACTTCTATTAAATGTTTATCAATCAAATATTCTAAAAGCATCCCAAGATCTACTGCATAAATAAGTAATTCTTCTTTTTCTAATAGCTCATTAAATGTCCAAATTTCCTTCTCTTTTAATATATCTAGAATATGGCTTGTACTTGATCTCATTCTGGAATGAATCAAGAATTCACTTGCTAAGAATAATAACTCAAGCCTTTTTTCAATCGGCTCATCACTATTTACTAGCTCTACATATAATTTATAGATTTCTGGCTCTATTTGTTTTACTTGGCTCCAAACGGTTACCTCTGGATGGAATCCATTTTCAATCACAGCTAAACGTGCTAAGTGATGTAGGGAGTGAACAATATCATTATAAGCGTCAAGATAATGCTTATTTTCAAAGAAAGCTTTCCCGTCCATATATCGTTTAATAAGCTTAGCGAATTCTAACGCCATCTTTTGTTTTCGTTCGTTAACGGGAAATTCCTTTAACTCATTTTTGAGTTGATAAATATATTCGTTTCGATCGAAAACAACTCTTCCATTGTATATCCATTCAAATATTCTTTTATTATTCCCCAATAAAATCCAATTTCTTAATTGTTGTTCTGTGACAATATGCAATGCTGCTTTCTTTTCCGCATAAGTGTAGTGCTTTATAAAAACAGGTTGTTCTGCTTCTTTTACAATAATTAGCATCACCGTATCAAAAGTATCTGTCACGGTCATTTCATTTTGTTTTTTATCAATGATTAATACGCCCAATGTATTTGTCTGGCTAGCTCTTTCTTGATATATAGGACGAAGAATATCTTCCATCGTTATTCCTCCATCTCCATGAATAAATTTTATTCGTTTCGTATTATTTCGACATTTTCTATTAAAATCCTGCCCTATTTCCATGGCATACATGAAATCTTACTACAACTTCTAAAAAAATAGTATTACTTTTTTTCTTTATATTCCCCATCTATTATTTCCGTATAATGAAGAACTTTCTTTAGGAAAACAGAAAAAAGAGGTATCTTTTTAAGATTAACCTTCGCATGCATTTATACGAAAGCTAATCTTAAAAAGACAACCTCTTCTATTACTTACATTAGTGCGCTTCTTTTTTAGCACAATCAGGACAAGTACCGTAAATTTCTAGACGGTGGTGACTGATTTTAAATCCTGAAACATGGCTGGCAAATTGTTCGACCTCATCCAGTCCTGGATAATGGAAATCAACTATTTTGCCACACTCTTTACAGATAATATGATAATGGTGAGAAGTAATGAAATCAAACCGACTAGAAGAATCTCCATATGTCAGTTCCTTTACTAAATTTACTTCACGAAAAACTCTTAAATTATTATAAACAGTGGCTACACTCATATTTGGGAATTTACCTTCAAGTGCTTTATAAATTTCATCGGCAGTCGGATGTGACATTGAGCTTATTAAATATTCAAGTATCGCATGACGCTGCGGGGTAATGCGCACTCCTGTTTCTTTCAGCTTGTCAAGAGCTTCCTGTAACTCATTATGCTCGCTATGCTCATTATGTTCCACGGACATGCACCCCATTTCTAAAAGATATTCTTATTTTATAATGTTTATAAATAGTGTACTAATAATAGGTGGGTTTTGTCAATACAGTTACTGTAATAACGCCGTTTATAGATGAATAAACCGTTTAAAATAACAACGATAATGATTATTTAACAATACAAACTATTAGATAATAGCAGTTGCCTGATCGCTATTGATAATACACTTTCATTATATGCATGTCACGCACTACTTTTCACCAGAATTTTTATCCAATTCTCTTTTTATTCTAAAAAAAGACCAACGAACGCTTCGTTGGCCACCGACATATATATGAGGAGGTATATGCTCACTATACAATATGCTTATCGCTCCCTAATGAGTGGACAAAAGTCCCTAGCTTTAAAATTAGGCTTCGATTTTTTCTAATGCTTGTTTTATTTCGTCTACATGGCCAGCCACTTTCACTTTACGCCATTCCTTAACGAGCTTGCCTTCTTTATCAATCAAGAAGGTTGATCTTTCAATCCCCATATATTCTTTTCCAAAATTCTTTTTCCATTTCCATACATCGAAGCTTTCTGCAACTTCATGATTTTCGTCGGATAGTAATGGAAATGGCAACTCGTGCTTTTCGATAAACTTCTTGTGCCTTGAAATCGGATCAGGGCTAACGCCAAGTACCACTGTATGAAATCCTTTAAAATCTGCATGGTTATCGCGGAAGTCACAAGCTTCTGTTGTACATCCAGGTGTCATATCTTTTGGATAAAAGTATAAGACTACATTCTTTCCTCGAAAATCTGACAGTTTTATTTTTTCTCCATTATCTGCTTGTAGTTCAAAATCTGGTACTGTATCTCCCAATTGAATCGACATCTCGTATCCCGCCTTTCTTTTCCTATACCAAGCGTACCGAATTTACTTGGATGAAGCAAGAAAAGGAGTTTGCTAATGATTCAAATCTAGGACGGCTCTTGTGACAAAGGCAGCTGGAATCGTGTAGCCTATTAATGCCTCGATAAGAACAATCATTCTTCCGATTCCAATAGGCATTAAATCACCAAACCCTACAGAGAATAAGGTGACACCACTAAAATAGATGCTAGTGTGTAATGTATGAAAGAAATCATAGTTGAGAGAAGGAGTCTGTCCATCATTATATACAGGGATTCCATTCATTTGAAACAACGTATAGATTAAGCCAAAGCCAATCATAATGGTGATATAAACAAAAATTAAATACATAAAATTTTCAAAGGATACCCATTTTTCTTTTACGCGGTAAGGAACAAACAATGTTCTTAAGCTCATCGCAATAAAAAAAAGGATTAAAGCTAATAAGACATAAAACATCTCCTTACCCCCTTACTTTATTGCTGCACGTCCTTAAATACTCCATCATTAATATTTATGCTTGTCTAAGGTAATTATGCGTTTATCCAGTTACACCTACCTGAGAACGTATGAAAGTTGCCTGTTGTTTAAAAGCTGTTTCCCTTTATCTTCTTTCAAAAAGTGCTAAAATGAGGGAAGGTATTCTATACAGAATGTTACGATTTATAGGAGGTTTATATGTTACATACCAATTCAGAACGATTACATGAAGAAGCTTTAGAGATTATTGTCGGAGGTGTCAACAGTCCTTCTCGCTCTTACAAAGCCGTTGGTGGCGGATCACCGATAGTGATGGAAAAAGGGCAAGGTGCATACTTCTTTGATGTAGACGGAAATCAATATATCGATTATTTAGCTGCATATGGTCCTATTGTGACTGGACATGCTCACCCACATATCACAAAGGCAGTCACTCGTGCAGCAGAAACAGGACTACTATTCGGTACTCCAACACCCCATGAAGTAAAATTTGCGAAAATGCTTCAGGAAGCAATCCCTTCCATGGAAAAAATCCGTTTTATGAATTCTGGAACAGAAGCCGTGATGACAACGATTCGTGTTGCGCGTGCTTATACTGGCAGAAACAAAGTCATTAAATTTGCGGGCTGCTACCATGGTCACTCTGATCCAATGCTAGTTGCAGCTGGTTCTGGACCTTCTACACTTGGCACTCCAGACTCTGCGGGTGTTCCTGCGGTAATTGCAGCTGATGTCATTACTGTTCCTTTCAATGATTTAGATGCCTATAAAGATGCATTGGATAAATGGGGAGATCAAGTAGCAGCTGTTCTTGTGGAGCCAATCGTTGGAAACTTCGGTATCGTGGAACCTGTGGAAGGATTTTTACAAGGAATCAATGAGCTAACACATGAAGCTGGCGCACTTGTTATTTATGATGAGGTAATCACCGCTTTCCGCTTCACTTACGGTGGAGCACAGGATTTATTAGGCGTTTACCCTGACTTAACTGCCTTAGGAAAAGTAATTGGCGGCGGTCTACCAATTGGCGCTTATGGTGGTAAAAAAGAAATTATGGATCAAGTTGCACCAGTTGGACCAGCATACCAAGCAGGAACTCATGCCGGAAACCCAGCATCCATCCAAGCGGGCATTGCATGTCTCGAAGTATTAAAACAAGAAGGCGTATACGATTATCTAGATAAACTAGGCGCATTATTAGAAAAAGGTATTTTAGAAGCAGCTACTAAGTACAATGTTCCAATTACACTCAACCGTCTAAAAGGAGCACTTACTGTCTTCTTTACAACGGAAAAAGTATACAACTACAAGCAAGCAGAAAGCACAGATAGCGAAATGTTCGGCCGCTTCTTTAAACTATTAGTAGAACAAGGAATTATGCTAGCACCATCCAAATACGAAGCATGGTTCCTCACCATCGCACACACAGAAGAAGACATCGAAGCAACCCTACACGCTGTAGATCAAGCATTCGCTTCATTACAAGAAGAGTATAAATTTTAATTTGCAGTAAGGAAAAAGGTTCAGAGGAATTCTGGACCTTTTTTATTTTCACAAAAGGGATCTTCCTCTTATAAATTAAAAAGATTAGAAGCTTTTTCTAATTTCCAACCACAGATAAATGAAGCGAACGCCTGCAGCGAAAATCAGCACCCCATTAAAACGTTTCACACCTCGAATATCGTTTAAATCCATTTTAATTTTAACAACAATATGTCCATTTTTTTAAAATCCATCGAAAAAAGAAAAAATCCGGCATTAGTCTATTGAAGTTAGCATCTAATCACTGTATAGTACATTATTGTGTTTACTTTTCGTGTTTTCCGCAAAAAGTAAGGGGTATAAGAAAATATGTTATTACGTTAAAGAAAGGAACACTTATTTATGACATTAGGAGCGCGTATTCTGAAAACAGGAATCGCCATCGTTTTAGCTTTATTTCTAGCACAACTATTAAATGCACCAACTCCTGTTTTCGCAGGAATTTCTGCCATTTTCGCCATACAACCAACCGTCTATCGTTCTTATTTATCTATCATTGAACAAGTGCAAGGGAATATCATCGGCGCCATTATAGCAGTAATATTTGTATTAAGCTTTGGAAACAACGTCTTTATTATCGGACTTGCTGCCATTATTGTAATTACTATTAACTTAAAATTAGGCTTAGAAAAGACGATTACCTTATCTGTTGTTACATTAATTGCGATTATGGAATCACCTACAGATGATTTCATCACATTTGCGATTATTCGTTTCTCTACCGTAATGCTAGGGATTCTGTCTTCATCAATCGTCAATCTGATTTTTCTACCACCTAAGTATGAAAATAAATTGTACAACCAAATTTCCGATATGAGTGAGGAAATAACAAAATGGATTCGCTTGAACATTAGACATGCATCCGAGCACAGTCTTTTAAAAAATGATATTGATAAAATGTCCGACCGGTTAATGAAAATAGACCAGTTATATATACTGTACAAAGAAGAACGGAATTACTTCAAAAAAACAACCTTATTAAAAACGAGAAAGTTAGTGATTTATCGGCAAATGATTGCAACATTAAAAAAATCATTTCAAACATTGAAAAAGATTCATCGCTATGAAAATGAGTTATTGAGTTTACCTGAATATTTTCAAAATATTATTCAGCAACAGCTCGATTGTCTGATTCACCACCACGAACATGTGATGCTAAAATTTATTGGAAAGGTAAAGCCACATGTTATTTTTGAAGAAGGTAGCATTTCCCTTGACCGAAACATGCTATTCCAAGAATTGATGCAGTACTACAAGGAGACAGAGTCACTTGTCCACGAAAATGAAGAAGAACTAAAGCAATATCATATGATGCAAATCGTTTCAGCCATTATTGAGTATGATGAGAATGTGGAGCATCTTGATACATTGATTACCTCTATTCAGGTTCATCATAACCACGAAGCAGAGGTAACAATTGAAGAATAAAAAAACGATCCAGAGCGAAAATGCTTCTGGATCGTTTTTTCAATTCCCCAATTGCTGTATTTGAAATAGATCATGATAATGACCTTGTAATTTCATCAACTCATTATGTGTGCCATCTTCCATGATTTTTCCGTGTTCGATTAAAACAATTCGATCTGCATGGGTAATCGTAGAGAGTCGATGGGCAACAATCAAGGTTGTTCTATCTTTTGCCAGTTCTTCAAGGGATTCTTGAATTGATTGTTCACTTTCCAAGTCTAAAGCAGAGGTTGCCTCGTCCAAAATTAAGATAGGTGGATTTTTCAAGAAAACGCGGGCAATCGCTACTCTTTGTTTCTGTCCTCCACTTAATTTCACTCCTCTTTCTCCAACTTTCGTTTCATAACCTTCTGGCAGCTGCATAATAAAGTCATGGGCATTCGCAGCTTTTGCGGCGGCAATCACTTCCTCTTCCGTCGCATTTGGTCTCCCAATCATAATATTTTCTCTAATGGATTCACTAAAGAGAATATTTTCTTGAAGAACCATTCCAATATGATCCCTTAAGGAACGAGCTTGTAAATCTCTTATATCTTTTCCATCTAAGAGAATCCTTCCACCTGTCACATCATAGAATCTTGGTATAAGACTAATTAACGAAGATTTTCCGCCCCCACTCATTCCAACAAATGCGATAGTCTCCCCTGGCTTAATATGTAAGGAAACATTATCTAATACTTTCGGATCCTTTGTATCATAGGCAAAATCAACCGCTTCAAATGCAATGTCACCTTTTACATTTGCACAAGGAATGGCATTTGGCTTATCCTGAATATCATATTTTTCATCAATCAAATCAAATACTCGATCCATTGAGGCAATCGATTGGGTTAATGTTGTCGAAGAATTCACTAATCTTCTTAATGGATTATACAATCTTTCAATATAGGCAAAAAATGCAATCATCGCCCCTAAAGTTAGATCACCATTTAATACTTGATAGCCAGAATAGGCAATCACAAACAATGGAGAAATATCGGTAATCGTATTAACAACCGCAAATGCTTTAGCATTCCACTTCGTATGATTGACCGCTTTTTCTAAGAAGGCATTATTATATTTTTGAAAATGCTTTTGTTCATGATTTTCTGTAGCAAAGCTCTTAATAACAGAAATTCCTTGTACCCTTTCATGCAAAAAGCTTTGTACTCCTGCTAGCGCCTGTGATCTTTCTCTTGTCAGCGTCCGTAAATTTCCAAAGAAATAGCTCACGGAGAAAGCATAGAAAGGCAATAAAATGATGGAAACAAAGGTTAGCTTTATATTCATCGTGAACATGATAGCTATTGTAATCAATATTGTTACGGCATCTAACCATAAATTCATTAATCCTGTTAAAATAAAGTTTTTCGTTTGTTCGACATCATTTATTACACGGGAAATAACTTCCCCTGCCCGGGTATTAGAATAATATTTTAAACTTAATTTTTGAAGATGCATAAATAGCTGGTCTCTAATATCATATAGAATTTTATTAGAAGTCCATTGTGCGAAATATTGACGATAATACTCGATTGGTGGCCTTACTACGATAAAAATAATCGTCATGATGATCATAATCGTCCATAAATTGCTCATTTTAGTTGCCTGTGCTAAGTCTGGATTATTGATTATGTCATCGATTACGTACTTTAATAGCAATGGTATTAATAGCGGGATGGCAAATTTAACAATGCCGATGATAATGGTGCCAATGATTTGCCACCGATATGGCTTTACAAAAGCCATATATCTTTTAATACTGTCCACATATACTCCCCTCTCTATGTTGCCTTTTTTCTATTTCCTTTTTGGTAGTTTTGAAAACTTGTTTTGTGTTTGGCTTTGTTTACAGCTGTTAGGAAAACTTAGTGATTTCCTCTGTTACTTTTTCATTTTTCATGCTGGGATGGGCATGAAAATGTTGGCTTCAGTTACCTTTTGCTGTTTTTACCAGATGAATCGGGCACTGAGATGTTCTCTTACAGATTACCTTCCAAACTATCCCAACCACAATGCAAGCATTGATAATAAATCACACAATCTCTTCCATAACTAACTCTTTGATAACAATGAATCATTTTATCATTATTCGAAGCATATGCATAAGAAAAAAGCCTGCTGAATACCAACATGCTTTTTTCAGTCATCCATATTAACTTCTGTACGTTAAGTATCTTTCATACCACAAATCAACAAAATCTGGTGCAAAGGGACCTTTTCTTTGTCTTATCCATTGTATTAATTGATTTACTTGCGACTTTAAAATATGATCGATGACATCTGGATATTTCATTTCTTCACGGTGACGTTCATATTCATCCTCATCTAATAAATTGAATGTCATATCCGGGAAAATTTTGATGTCCAAATCATAATCAATATATTTAAGTGCCTCTCCATCGTATATAAATGGTGAGCTTAGGTTGCAATAATAATGAATGCCATCTTCTCTAAGCATGCCAATGACATTAAACCATTGTTGTGAATGAAAATAACAGATTGCAGGTTCACGCGTTACCCACGTTCTTCCATCTGATTCTGTAACAATTGTACGATCATTACCACCTATAATTAAGTTTTGCGTCCCTTTAAGTATCGTTGTTTCGTCCCAGATTCGATGGATGTGCCCATTATGCTTATAACTGTGAATTTGTATTGGTTCACCCTCGATAGGTACGCCCATTTTTATTTCTCCCCTACTTTCTATTTACGGACGCTTTGTAACCTGTTACATACTAAAAGCGATTCATTATTTCATTTAAGGCAACAAAGTACGATTCCTCTTTTTTCTTATTATAACGGTTATCTGGTAAATTTAAAACAAAAGAACCATTGAAATTACACAATGGTTTCAAATATTCCATATTTTTTTATGAACTCGATGATAGTTTTAGCTCATTTTCTTGATAGACTCGAATGACTTTTTCTGTTTGCAATTCAAAAATTTGTTGTATTTGCTTAAGTTCTACTTTCATTTTGCCAATTTCTATTTGCACTTCTTTTAATTCGGTTTCTTTTTGCAGCATTTGTAATTGTGCTTCAATTTCTTCGCACCGCTCTAATTCTCCTTGTAAATATAGTAGTTTTTCCATTATTCGCATTTGCTCTCCAACTAAACCGTTAAATACATCCATGAAAAAACACATCCTACTCTTTATTTTTAGGTTCGGTAATACTTTACTTATCATCTTTCTTTAACTATTTCTGCGTATGTATGATTATTCCTTTGACTACTTCTGTAGACAAAGAAGAAGTTTTGTCGAACTATTTTTATTGTAAGCCACCTTATATTAAAAAACTAAATAATAGCTATTTTCCATAAAAAGCAAAGGGCACTCTCCCGTAAGTGAAGTGCCCTTTGTTTGCATTATTTGCTTGAGTTTTTAGCTTTTTTTGCTTCTGCTTGTTGGTTATATTTTTTTACTTCTGCAGCGCTTGTTTCGCTAGCAAATTCAGTACCATACTGACCTTGACCAGCAGATTGAGCGTTTTGTTGTTTTACTTCTTGGATGTTAGTTCCTGATTGAGTTACACCAGATTTTTTAGCCATGAATATCACCTCCACGCCTATTAATTTGTCCCAGACATTTCGGTTCTATCCAAAGTTTTTCATTTCCAATAAAATCCAATTTTTTCTCTAAAGAGAAAAAAGAGAATCTTCCTCAGAAGGAAAATTCCCTTTTCTTACTTACACTAATAACGAAATACCACCATCCACAATAATCGTTTGCCCTCTTATCATACTAGCGTCATCGCTTACTAAAAACATAACTGCGTTCACTAGGTCTTCCATTTCCACCATTCTTCCCGCTGGCGTTTTATCTGCTGCCGCTTGAAGCAATTCTTCTCTATTTGGGAAATGTGTTAATGCTTCTGTATCAACAGCTCCACCAGAAACAGCATTAACCACAATATTTTTTGGAGCTAATTCTACTGCTAAATATCTAGTCAACGCTTCTACTGCCGCTTTACTTACCCCAACAGTCGTATAGTTTTCTAAATAGCGAATCGCTCCTAATGAACTGATGCTGACAATCTTGCCGCCTTTATCCATTAATTTCGCCGCTTCTTGCGCACAGAATAATAACGCTTTACTGTTAATATTCATTGTCCAATTCCAATGAGACTCTTCTAATTCCATAATTGGTCGTAACACACCAGATGCTGCGTTATTAACGAAAACATCCAAACGCCCGAATTCTTCTTTCACTTCTGCGAACATTGCTTTAATTTTATCAACATCCCCAACATTCGCTTTTACTAAAAGAACTTTTCTTCCTAATGCCGTTATTTCATCGGCTGTTTCTTGGGCAGCCTTTCTGCTTCTTGCATAGTTAATAACGATATCATAGCCCTCTTTTGCTAATCGAATCGCTGTTGCTTTTCCTATTCCTCTACTGCTTCCTGTAATTAATGCTACTTTGTTTGTCATTCTTTTAATTCCTTTCCCATCCATTTACTTTTCATTTTACCTCTATTAATGCATAGTTCGCAAACAACATTCGCACAATAGATATAGATATGCTTAAGGTAAAGGAAGGTATTGGATAATGTATGTTGGTAGAGATATGACTGAATTAGCAATGATCGCTAAAGGCGAATGGAAGGATAACGAGCTTGCCTACTTCCATCATTCCTTACAGCAAATGACTCCCTATTTAAATAGCGAAGGAGCAAGTATTCATCGTGAAATTATCGTGGAGATTGAAAATAGAGGCGGCTTAAAAAGAAACGAAGCAGATTATACACATGGAACAGAAGTGAACGATGATTAAAAAACAAGGGGACCAACTGTGGTCACCCCTCGTTAATTTGCTCTGATAAAAACTTCAGCATCTTTTGATGAGACACTGGGAATGGGAATGGCTCTATCTCTTCGGAATTCACTTTTCGTAGATCTTCCCTTTCCTCTTTCAAATCAATCAATTTTCCACTATAGACATTGATATTCCAAATCAAATGGGAAAAGACATGTTCAATTCTTGTAATCATTTCGCCAACTTCTACTGTTGCTTGAAAGTCTTCCAAAAGCCTTTCCTCTAGCTGCGCTTTCTCGCTTTTTAACACTTGAACGATTTCCATATTAGGAAATTCCCATAGATTTGCAAGCAATCCTGTGCTAGGTCGCTTATGAATCAATGTTCTTCCATCTTCATCTGTCAAAACGACAGCAGCAAGCTGGATTGACTTTTGCTTCTTGCTTTTCGTCTTAACCGGCAGTTCCGTTACTGTTCCTTCATCAAATGCATGACAATGCTCTCTAACAGGACAAAGCAAACAAGACGGCGAAGTAGGTGTACAAATTAAGGCACCTAGCTCCATTAAGGCTTGATTAAAATAGGATGGATTCTCATGTGAAATCAGGACGCGCACGGCTTCTTCAAAAGTTTTTCTCGTTTTCGGCTTGGCAATATCTTCCCAAATCGAAAGAATTCTAGATAAGACCCTCATAACATTTCCATCAACAGCAGGTTCTGGAACACCATAGGCAATACTTAAAATCGCTCCCGCCGTATACGGGCCTACTCCCTTTAAGCCAGAAATTTCTTTTGGCGAATCTGGCACTTTGCCCTCATACTTTTCATGGACTTCCTTTACAGCGGCATGAAGGTTTCGTGCTCTTGAGTAATAGCCTAACCCTTCCCAAGCCTTTAATACCTTCTCTTCTTCCGCAACTGACAATGCTTCAATTGTTGGAAACTGAGAAATAAATCGGTTAAAATAGGGAATAACCGTATCAACCTTAGTCTGCTGAAGCATTATTTCAGACACCCATACTTTATAAGGATCCTTATCCTTTCTCCATGGAAGATCTCTTTGTTCCTCGGTAAACCATTTTAATAAATCTTCTCTAAATTGCTCTACATTCACTTGGTTCTTTATCATTTCTTGCCTTTCTGTCACCATAAACCTCCATATGTTAATTATTAATTTTTTTGGGAATAACAATGTATAGACTTCTTTTTATTCTATTGGACATAACATGCATCATAGGATGAAATGGGATAGAATGAAAGTATGAAAAATCTTACTAACAAGTGATATCCTAGCCAAAAGATTTGATGTTATTAAAGTAAGTATAAATAAGTAAATTTGTCTCATTTTAAATAAGAGAACTATTTTTTTATAAAAATTATGCGATTGTCCGATGTATATTATCGATTTTTATTATTTAATAACATTATCCGCATTTTTTGTCCTATGCTTTTCTTTAGCTGTTTGTAGTGTATCTTTTGTTAAGAAAAAAGAAAAGCATATTTTAATTGTAATTATGGTGTTTTCATCCAAATAATGCTGGAGAAAAATCAGGGAGGTTTGGTATTTTGGATACAGGAACACATATCGTCATGGGGATTGCACTTGGTGGGTTAGCTACGTTAGACCCGGTTGTTGCTTCAAGTCCTGTAACAGCTACAAGTGTTATGATCGCCACAATAGTGGGCTCTCAAATACCAGATATCGATACGGTTTTAAAATTAAGAAACAATGCCGTTTATATACGTAATCATCGTGGAGTCACACACTCAATACCTGCAGTAATTTTATGGCCATTGCTCATCACCGCGGTCATTTATCCGATTTTCTTAGAAGCAAATTTATTGCATTTATGGCTTTGGTCCTTTTTAGCGGTTTTTCTGCATGTTTTTGTAGATATTTTTAACGCTTACGGTACACAGGCCCTGCGCCCCTTTACAAATAAATGGGTTGCGTTGGGAATTATTAACACATTTGATCCAATCATTTTTTCTATGCATATTATTGCTATTTTATGTTGGATATTTGGCTCCAATCCTGGATATACTTTTTTAACGCTCTTCATCGTTCTAATCGGTTATTATCTGCTGCGAATTTTCACACAGCGGCAGGTAAAAATAAATGTGAAAAAGAAGATTCCTAACGCAACTGAAGTCATTTTATCACCAACGATGAGATTTAATCACTGGCGTATTGCTGTAATGACTGATGACTCCTTCTATGTCGGTCGATCGCATCAGCATGAAATTGAAATTTACGATAAATTCCATCGCATTCCAATTCCAAATACACCAGTTCTCGCAGCAGCACAAAAAGATAAGAACCTATCTGCATTCTTATCCTTTTCTCCTGTTTTTCGCTGGGAAGTCTTGGAGCTCGATGACCAATACCAAGTCCGTTTCATTGATTTGCGCTATCGAAGCAATGGACATTATCCATTTGTCGCTGTCGTTCATCTAGATTTAAATTTAAATATTATTACCTCGTACACAGGCTGGATCTTTAGTGAAGATAAACTTAAAAAGAAACTCGATATACTAACAAATTAGTATAAGACAGGTCGACTCAAACGTCGACCTGTCTATTATTTAAATGAATTTTCAATGCAATTTCTTTTTATCATCTGTAAGAAATTCTTTATATTTTGGATTTTCTGCGACAAATTCATGTAGCTTTTCTCCATAGTTTTCAATCCACTGACTGACAACTCTTTCGGTTACTTCTTCTCCTTGATATTTCCGACCAACTTTTGCATAAGTTGCTTCGAAATCTTCCCATAATAATTCAACCCATGTTTGCGCTTGCCCTACTGAAATAAATGAATTAAGCTCCAGTAGCCGTTCCACTAACTTTTTCTGTGCTTCATGCATCATTGATTCCTTCTTTCTTTTTCTGTTTTTACTTATAGATTGCAGATGGATAACAAATACTATCCGTAGTAATAAACAAATATACGTTTATTACTGTTTACTTAGTTGATTCTTGGAGGTATAACGATGGGAAATGTAGATAATACAAATGATGTAAAGCTTGAAGGAGAACCGAGAGCTAAAGCAGAATTTGCTTCTAAAAGAGCAAATGGGACAATCAATACACATCCTCAAGAGAGAATGCACGCTTCCTCTCATCGCAGACCGAAAAAATAAGGAAGTACTGTAGGAAAGAGGGAGAGACCATACACGGTCCCTCCTCTCCTTTCCCTCAATCCTTCTTTTTCAATAACGCAATCGGAATACCTTCTTCTTGGCTTCCATCTATTTTTCGTTTTCCCCAGGCAAATACACCATTCATATAATCGATTTGAAAAAGAACTCCAGGATCTCCTTCTATTTCATACACTTCATTCGGTTTAAAATCTATTGGATTTAATAAATAGGATTTCGCGAGAACTGCTTTTCTTTCTAAGACTGCATACTCATTAATCATTCCAAGCTGTTCCGCCTTTTTCGCTTGATCATTTAAAGTGGATATTTCCATACGGAGCTCATGTTCTGTCATCATGCTATATCTTTTTGTCAGCATTTATATTCCCTCCACTACAAACTAGTGTAATAAAATTAACCAGATTCGGCAAAAATTTAGATTATTCATTTACATTTCCTCTTCCATTTCATCTAAATATTGTTCGATAAGATCCATCGAGAATCCTTTACGGTATAAAAATTGTTTCATTTTCTGTGTGAATTCATAGCCTGTAAATTTTGCAAATTTCCTTCTTGCCTTCTCGCCATGAATCCGAATAGTTTCTAATCCATCGCTATCCATTTCAAGAATCTCTGGCATCCTTTTCACTTCCTGAATAATAGCAGTAGTAAATCCTTTGCGAACAAGTGTCTGCTCTAGCTTCTGTAATAAAATTTTCTTAGAATCCTTTTTCTTCCCCGCTAAAAATTTCACCATTACCTTTTGTGCAGACTGAAGCTGATCTTCATATGCAAATTCCTCCATGGCACGCTCGATTAATTCGATCTGAACGCCTTTTTCTTTTAGCTCTCTTTTAATCGATTCTGGTCCTTTTGTCGTTGTATTCCGTTGGGTGCGCACATAGGAGAAAGCATAATCTTCATCATCGATAAATTTCATATCCTTTAATTTCATCATTACTTCTGATACGAATGACTCGTTTTCCATTTTAGCAAGCAGATGTTTTCTTACTTCCATTTCCGTCCTTTTCACTTTAGCCAAATACCTAACTGCCATATGGTAACCTTTTCTTATTTCATCCGTATATTGAATTTCATTTAATAAGAGAGAATCGAGTTCCATCCCTTTCTGCAACTGGTACTTCACTAACACAGCCTCATCTACACTAAATGCATAAACCTCTTTCCCTTGCTTTATCGTAAAAATATTATAACGGTCGTTTAATTCCTTTTGTCTTGTAATTTTACTAATAATCATCCCATCACCACATTATTATCTATTTTGAGATTTTCTTATTCTTAGCTTTAACAGAAACTTTTTATTAACATTCACTTAAACACTTCTCCTTAAAATGTAGCATAGAAAAAAAGGAATAGCAGTACTTTTGCCTTCTTACACTAATTAATTTACATCCTGTGTGCATCTATATTACCCAACTAGGAAAGAATAAAGAAGATACTTTGGAATGAGAAAGGAATGATATTGATGGATAGAAAGAAAAAGCAAAAACAAAAACATACACTATCTAGTATGCAGGCAGTAACCTATCAACATGAATTTAAAATGGCTGATCGAGCTGCTAGCAGAAAAGATAATAAATAAGCCAAACTTATCCTTCTTAAGGAGAGAATTTCCGTATATTCTCTCCCCCTCTTTTATGTTAACCCTTACATTTATGTGGATAAAATAACCTCCATTCTGTTGATAATGTGGATAAGCCTGTGGAATACTTTATTTTCAGCATTTATCTTGTTAGTAAATAAGTTGATAACCTAACCGTTTTTCCACAGTTAATATTGCGATTATTTTCAGAAATATACAACAAAAAAGGACCTTTCCACTGAACTGACCTAGCCAAATGAGACATATATAAAACACCTATCCATATTAAATTTAACACTTTTTCATTAATTTGATATTGGTTCTTTACTGGAAATAGTTCAGGCACTTTGTCACTTTACTTGGA
>NZ_CATNHG010000127.1:0-16559 GCF_950097965.1 Bacillus sp. T2.9-1 | reverse complement strand
CTAGGAAAGGGCTAGCCCTTTCCTAGACACCCAAATCAACACTTCGAACAAATCTATTTGAATACGAAGGTGATCATCTACCTTGAGAAGTTGAAAAGTCATTTACACAAAAATATTGACAGTACCTATTTTCATTATTACTTTTAACTTATGGGTAGGATATTTAATACCCTTTACAAGAATTTTTTCACCTTCTTAAAAATAAGTATATTATATCATGCTCCATACTAATAAATGGAAGTAAACTCAATGTTTTTCCCATCCATTCTTTTTTAAAATCTTTTTTTATATAACGTTTGCTATTCTTCTTTGATGATATTGAATATACTGCAATTGTTCAAAAAGGTTATTTACTCTCTGCATACATACAAACACGAAAGAAAGATTCTTTATTAATTAATAAATATATACCGTTGCATACGATAAAAAGAATATATTTCTCTTGCCTCCTTCCCCAAAAAAAAGAACCCAAAATAGGCTCAATAAAATAATATTTGAAGCAAATTTTGGGTTCTTCCCATTAATTAATTCAATACAAAGAAATTTATAAGATAATATTTTTTTCAATAAAAATAGTTCAAGAGTTTATTATTATTAAATAGTTTTTATGGTTTACAACAGTAAGATTACTTTCATATTGAAAATATTTTGCATCTTCAGATGATAACTCAACAATTACTGAGTTTTCTTTCACACTGGTGACGATTCCAAAAACCTCCCTTTTCCCCCTTGAAAAGGATATATGATCATTTACGGCTGCTTTACTTATTGAATATTTCATTGGTTTATCCTCCATATTTTCAATAACTTATCCGCTTTACTCTTCCATTAAATTTTTGACTCCAATAGCCATTAGACATATCAGCAATAGCAACTCCAGTAGAGCTTTGGGCTCCAATGAACTTCCCTTCTCCTAAATAAATCCCTACATGGCCATCTTTTTTATATGTATCAAAAAATACAAGATCTCCTGGTTTAGCAGCTTCATAACTAACCGCATTCCCCATACCTTTAAGGGTGTCTGTTGTCACTCCGGTTCTACTGCATAACGTTACTCCAACTTGTTCAAATGCCCAATGAACAAAACTAGAACAATCAAAATACCCTCTTTTTATATCCTCTTTGTTTCTTCCTCCTCCAAATACGTAATAAGAATTATTTATCCACTTATAACCTACTGTTGTAACATCAATACCACTACTTTTATTAATGTTTAGTTCGGTTTTAGATATGTCTTTTTGGAATTTAAAGCTCTCTGCCAACTTTATAACTCTATCAACATACCATTCCGCATGATTAAATGCCCATATAGCCTTCTCTTTGTTATTTTCAAATCCATGAGAGGCTAAGTAATACGCTACGCTCGCAATGCTATCTGCTGGATTCCATGGGTCTGCTTTTCCATCATTATTAGCATCTATTCCAAACCCATTACCTCTTTTTATGGTTTCTAAATCAGTGATATCTATATCTTCAGCAACTAATCCACCACCAATATCGTACTTAGATCCTGCCCATGTAGAAGGCATAAATTGCATAGGACCTATAGCTCCAACAGAAGACTCCATGGTAGCATGAGTAGAAAAAGAGGTTTCTACAGCATGTATAGCTGCTAAGTAATACCATGGTATGTTATATGTCTGTTCACCATAAAGATAATATTGCATATATTCTTCTGGTACCTCTTTAGATGATGTAATGCTTTTTTGGTAAAAATCACTTTCAAATCGTTCTCCGTTTACTCTCGCATTTTCATTAGCAATTGCTGCTTCAATCATCTCTTTATCCTTTGATAAAGTACTGTTTTTTAATTCTAATTTTTCTTTTTCTTCTTTATAAGTATCCTCTTTTTCCTTCATTGCATCTATTAACTTACTGGAAGCTTCCTGTTGTTCGAGCAATTGTTCGTTCAAATCTCTAAATTCGTTGAGTAATGTTTGTTTTTCCATTAAATACGTAAAATCTCTGTTCAAATCCTCTACCAAATTAAAGGTTTGTACTTTCTTCTTTATAAGAAAACCTTCGTTTACCATGAACAAATTATCCGAAAAAAAGGGTAGTTCATTCACTGAGCTTTTCTTTCTTTCCTGATATTCATTTTCTTTCGCATCCAGTTCATCTTTAACTTTTTTAACCTGCTTTTTATTTAAGTCGATAGCAGTATTTAAATGATTCAGTCGCCTTTTTTGTAAAACTAATTCATTTTGGGTTAAATTTATTGCTTTATCCATCTTTACAATTTGTTCTTTTAAATTCTTTTTATATTCATCAATCGAATCAATTGTTGTTATTTCTTTTTCACTCTCATTTGCAGCAACATGGATTGGTCCATTTATCAATCCGATGGATAATAACCCAATAGCGGAAAGGAAAGTAATACTTTTAACTTTACTACTCATTTTATCCCTCCAAAAAAAATAACCCCAAGAATACATAGAGGTGACTGTCTCTCTATGAATCTTGGGGTTATCCCATTTGAATTTTCAATTAGTTTTATATTATCTTATAAAACTAAGAAATTCAACATGTTCAATTAATTTACTTTCTCTCTAAACACTATTCTCTGGTTGATAAAGCGACTGCTAGTACCCCAAAAAATCCTTTTGTCGAGCTATTTCTCTTTTGATTACGGTATATCATCTCAACAAGAGTTTTTTTCTCTTCTCGACTACTTTTTTCAATAATTAATTATGCTAATTCCTTACTCTTCATTTTTTTCTTTATAAGTGGAATTTCAATGTATTCATATTTACCTAATTCATATCTAATTACCATATCTGTATAATCAGTAGGGAATTGAATAAAGTCAGATTTAACAATTCTGAAGATAGAGACATTTATTTCAAAGCCTCCTATTCTATTTCAGCTATTGTATCATTAATCGCATTTGCAAAGTCTTGTAGATTCCCTCTTTCCAATATCGAAATCTCAATAGGTAAAGCTGCCCCTCCATTATTTGATACATTTAAAGAACAGGTATAACTATTAAACAAAGGAATAATACCAATAAGAATAAGTAATAATCCTATGAAAAAATCTCCAGTTACAAGAGAAGGAAGTCCTAATATCAAAGTAAAAAATAGACCAAATAAAAATCTCTTTATATAAAATTTTGTTGATGTTGAAACACTAGCGATGTTCTTTAAGGACATCGTTACCTCATTTTTCCCTAATGGTATTAATCCTAAAACGGTATTACGATTATACCCTTTAAACCGTTTATTAGTTAATAATAAATCTGTTGTTAACCATCTTAATAAAACATTCGTACAGTAAGTGCCTTCTTTTAGTTTTCTTTCTCTTTCCATGACGTTTTTTCTCCTTTCAACAAAAAAATCCCCCTAGAATAAGACATACAGTTTATATGTCTTCATCTAGGGGGATTCCCTCTTCGTTATTTATATAGGTAAATTATAGCAACCATATAACGAAAAGTCTAGTTGTTATTAATTTTCATTAATTTAATGTTCCTTTATCCTATAAGCACTTTTATTTTCTTATTTTCATAAGAATCGTGCTTATGTACTTATCAAAAACAAAACAAAAAGAAGAGATTATTAATCTCTTCTCTGTTCAGTAAGATGATACTTTTCTTAATCGCTTAGGGGATCTTCTATGAAATATCCTTCTATCTTCCTGTAATGAAGCGGCTTGCTCTTTATTTGAACCTATTGATTCATAATATCTTTTTTTAGCTTCATTAAAAATCTCTTCTATAGCCTTAGTTATCTTATCCATTTGGCGTTCAGTAATACAATCGTCTAACTCTACCATTAAATCATTAACTTGTTTTTTTTCTTCTTCCGTTAGGATATCATTCAGTTTCATGATTTCTCTCCTCTCGTCTATCTTACCTCGACTATATTCTATGCTCTTCTGCACTATACTACGATTATTGTTATAAATATTATAACATATCGAAATCATGTTGAAAAAATAAACACTACAGATCCTGATTTATCTTTCTGTTTATTTCCTCTATTCTGCTTTCCTTCTTTGATTGAAGTGATTCTTCAACTTTAATAATTGCATTTTCACCTACATATCCACCTAAGATTGATGTTAAAATTACTCGTTCCGTTCCATTTGGATCACTGAATAAAATCGTAACAATAGCTCCAACAGCTCCAAAACAACCATCCAATAAGAAACCCGGATAGAATGTAAGTTTATTATTCCTCGGTTTTTTTATTGTCCCATACCTCTTTGCGTGAGTTAAAACTCCCATACCAAATCCAATACAACCAGCCAAAATTATTTTATTTAACATGCCTATTCACCTCTCTTGAAAAATTTGCGCAAACACAAAAAAGCCTTTGAGGCAATAGACAATAAATACATGCGTTACATGTATTATGCCTATTAGCCCAAAGGCTGCGTGTTTATTAGTTAAGACGCTAATCCTAAATAGGATTGCCAAAAAAGAAAAAAGAAAAAATGGTTATACATTTATTATACGATTTTCTTTCTTATAACACTACACAATTTAAAAAGAGATAGTAAACCTATCCCTTTTTACTAGATATAAATTTTCAAGTCTAAGAATTTTTATTATTTGATCACTTCTCACCATAAATTAAAATCCACATAATTTTTTGCTGACTTTAATGTAGAAAATAATAGTCGTACGTCTCCCGCTTCTTCTAATGGAACGTACTCTCCTCCTATAAATGGATAAAACATACCAATTATCCAACCGTCCCCATCTGGATTTTCTAGAACCAGATACTTAGGTATTTCATCACCATAATAAGTAATTGTTTTATGATAGCTAAAGAATCTATTAACGTCTTCTTCTCTCCAATCTATCATTATGTCCCCTCCTAAACTATTCTTACCCTCTTAACAAATTCTAACTTCTACCGATTCATTTTGGTTCATTTGCTGATATCTTAGTATTAATTCATCTAACTCTTTACTCTTCTTTATTGCTTCGGGAGAATTAAATCCCTCTGAGAATGCAATTTTTAACATTTCTTCTCTTACCCGCTCTATTTGATCTCTTAGTTTATACATGAGTATTCCTCCAATTTTATTGTTTTAGAATATCTTTGTATTACTTAACAAAACCATTTAAGTCAGTATCTGCATAACCAGGGATGCTCCAAATATTTAATTGTTTTTCTTTTGCTATATTTTCTGCATCCTTATAGACATCAATAAATTCATATTCATCAAATAAGTAAGCTAATTTAACATATCCCTCTTTTAATAAATATGACTGAATACTAATTTGATCTAAAAAGACATGCGCCAAAATTCTTCCGTACTTATCCTTTTCATCAGCATTAGGATCCAATTGATAGGTAATTTCCTTTCCTTCTATAAGGTTAGCCAGATATTCCTTACCTTCTTGTCCAAATGGCTCATTCTTCCCTTTTGTAATTTCAGGTCCATTTATTCCGATTAACCTCAAAGCGGTATACTTATCTGCTTCCAAAACTAAAGTGTCAGCATCTATCACTTTTTTTACTATAGCTTTGTGTTTTTCTGTTTTAATATCAGCTGCCTTTTCACTAGAACGATTGACATCATTAAAGTACTTCTTAAACGAAATCTCCTTTTCTACCTGATTATCAGTCTTGTAGTTCTCTTTAGACTGGTAAGTAACTAGGCTATCTGTTGAACATCCACTTAATAAAAATAAAATAAATAAAGTGGAAATAATCTTTTTCATCTAAACCCCTCATTTCCAAAAAAGAGAGCACTCCAATATACTAAGACTTTACTTAGTAATTGGGGTGCTCCCATTTCTCAATATATTATATTCACTCTTCTAATTTCCTATATATTTATAATAAGGATAAAAATAGAAAAATTCAACCCAAAAAAAACTAAACTCTCCTTTCAGAAAAGGCAAAGCTAAATTGCTTCTATATCCTCCATGATTTTCTTAGTTTTTTCATTATTATTGATTCCACTGGCCATGGAATACCACCAAACTAAATCTTTTCTTCTTTTCTTATTATCTATTCTTGCTAACTCCATAACTAATTTAGTCACAACTTCTTTTTCTTCTTCAGTATAACTAATCATTAAATAATCCTCCTATATAGATACTTTTTTGGTATTTATATCTGCTAGTAATTCATTTTCCATTAAAGTTAATGACAAAAGTGTTAAATCATCTATTTTTTCATCATCTTTATTTCGTGTGATCCCCTTTTCTTTCAGGAATTCGATTATTCTTTTTCTCTCTCTTTCCACTCTTATATGTATTTCACGATCGTAATACATCTCAGTTCCTCCATTTAACCTGTACCAATTATTACTAATATGATTTCAAAAAAATATCAGAATTTTTAATTTTCTTTATAGTAATCATCAGAGAAATCTGGTACATCCTTTTGGTTTTCACAAATATTTTTAATCTTTTCGATATCAAATAAATAAGAAACCTCTTCGCTAATATCATAATCAAACTCATTTGCAACAAATATAGCCGCTTCTTCATTTTTATAGATCATTAAACGAAATGAACTAAACTCCGATTGTGCCTCTTCAACATATAATCCATTATGCGTGGAAAATTCATAAGTTTTAAAACATGAAGTTTCAACTTTAAAGTTCACCTGTTCTACAGTATTTATTAAAGTTTCCATTCTTTTGCCTCCCTTTTTATTTAAAAACCAATGATAAATGCCAACTGATCTCTTTTAGAAAAATGAAATCTGTCCTGAACTGCTTACTTTAAATGTAACCTCACTTTTCTCCCTTGTTTCCTCATTAATTTCAAAAGGTGTTTTTTCGTAGCAACCAAAATGAGCCTTCTTATTGTTAAAACGAGAAACATAAAAATAATCCTTACCATTTTCAAATAAGTAATAACTCATTCCAGGAACTAAGTTAGCACTATCTGCTTTTCCTAAATATTTCCCCTTCATTAATTACATGCCGCTCCTTTCTGTGATAAACACAAAAAAGCCTTTGGTCCTTTTATTAACCTAACAAAAATATTGTTAAGTAAAAATCAAAGGCCCAAAGGCTTCGTGTCTATTAGAATATGCTTATCATAAAGATAGCTAAAAATAAAAATTACAAAAAAATGTATATATAAATTCTAGTTGATTATTTTGAAAAAAGCAATAATTACTGATTATTTACCACTTAATTTCTTATATTGGTGGGAGTTTACACAGAACTCTTTTATTATCTTATCTAGTTGTTCCTTTGTAGCTTCAAACTTTGACCTTATCTTCTTTACGGCAGGCGTTAAATTATCAATTCTTATATTCTTAGGAACGCCTTTTGCTTGGTGAAACAGCAATTTAAGCCCTTGAAGAAAACACTCTTGGTTTTCTGATGGTAATGGTACAACGAAAGCTGCATTGCTGCATGGGTAAGACATCACAAGGGCATGTATATCAACGAATTCTCCGTCTTTTACTGCTTCCATTATTCCGAAATCTACCTGTGCTTCACTAGGAGGGTGTTCTAAACGATCATGGCCTTTATCTTGGTGATCATTATGGCTATTTTCCCAATCAGATACAAAATAGCAAACAGTTCTGTAAGAACCTTGAAATCTATGACTTTGAAGTTCTTCAAAAATTGCTTTCTTCGTATGACGTGACTTTTTCTTTAACTTACTGTCCTCAAAGAGGCAATCGGAAACCATCTCGACCCAGTTACCTTCAGTCATCATTCCTTTCTTCTGCTTTATTTTAGATTGAGGCAATTGTTCACCATCCCCATACTTCTTAGCTGTTCTCCAGTTAATACCAAGTGTTTTTTAGATCTTAGATATAGATAAACCCTTGTTGTTTCTCAAGTTTTTGATACAATGAGTACCAGACATTGCTAGCATCCTTTCATATTCCTCCACTTGTAAATGATTCGACACCATTACAGTAGAGGGACTTGGGGTGACGGGCAAGTCTTTTTTTATGCACTTATAAAATAAAGTGCAGGACCCTGCATTTTACCTATGCAAAGCTCTGCACTTTTATTTTGCAATAAACAAAAAGTTTGTTCAAATTGATCTATGAGAATCAAATTTAATCATTTCTAATTTGTCAGAACTAATGTAAGGACTTTTTAAATTATAGATAATTATATCATTTTTTCTATGCTCATTTTTCTTTATAAATAATTTTAAGAAATTAAAATCATGTGTAGAAACTATGAGTTGCTTTTCTATATTATTTAAAACGTCACACATAGTGTATTGATTAATATCATCCATATTTTGGATTGGATCATCTATACCTACAAAATTTAGTGAATGTATTTGTTGTTCTTTATTAATTGCTAAAAATATAGATATGGCTAATACATTTAATTGCCCTGAACTTAAAATATTTTTAGCATTACTTTTTCCACCAGGCTTATCACGTAATTCTTTATTATACGCTACTTTTATATTTATTTGCTCTTCGCTTCCTTCAAATACTAAATCACAATCACTTGGAATCGGATCTAAATATCTAAAATATCTTTGCACGGTAGAATTGCCTCGATTAAGAAAATCCGAAATCCCATCTCCTATCAAACTTCGTTTTTCTTGCTTATATTTTTCTAATAAACCTATATAAGAATTCAATTTGCCCATTTTAGAGTTTAAATCATTTTTATTTTTTTGGATATTAGAGATTTGTTTTAGAACATTATTATTAATTTCCTGTTTCACTAACAAATCTTTAATAAAATTTATTTCATCAATCTCAATGTCAATTTTTTGTATTGATTCTAAAGCAAAATCAAATATTTCTATAAACCTTTGATTATATTGATTCTCATTCAATAAACTTTGTAGATTGAGAATAATTAAATTTACGCTTGAAATATTATTCTTTATTTCTTTAAGTAAAGAAATATTATTTTTATATTTCGCATTCACAAAATATTTTCTCGCAGTATTCTTATCAACACTTTTTTTCAGGTCTTTAGCAGACTTTATTTTATTAGTAACTTTAGAGGTTTTTTCATAACCTGATATATCACTTGATACTTTTTCTATTTTTAAAATTACTTCAATTGCTTCTTTTCTTTGATTTATTTCTAGTGAATTTTTTGCTAAATGCTCTTCTAGAATAGATTGTTTTTCTGAAAATAACATTTCATCAAATAAATCTGATGATTTATAATTAGCTATTTCATTATCAAAGTTTTTTATTTTAGTTTCATTTTCCTCTTGATTTCTTTTTAGCCTTCTAATTTCTTCTTTTAATTTCTTCTTTCTATTTTCAAGATGTTTTGATAAGCTTATAGATTTCTCATAATAACTACTTTCATCATTAAGTTGATTCAAATAATCATTTAAATTTTGAGCTATATCACTATTTAAATTATTTGTTTGTGAAGAACAAACAGGACAATAATTTAAATCATATTTATTCGTGTATACTTGAACATCTCTAATGCCTGATATTAATTTAGCTAGAACTTGATCTTTATTCTCCTCAATAATTCTCTCTATTTTCTCCGATACACTATTATTTTTTTGAAATCGACTACTTAATCGTTCTAATTTTTCCATTATAAAATCAATAGATTTTTTTGCATTTTCAATCAGAGGAATATTTATACTTTTAAATTTTACAGCTGCTAAATTGTATTCTATCTTTAATTGCTCACTTCTTAGTAATTCAAGCTTTTCATTTAATTCATCGATATTACTTTCTTCAACATTTAACTCTTTCAATAAAATCTGTAGACCATTAAGTTCACCTTTTAATCCGTTAACTTTTTCTAAATTCTCTTCTAAATTTGACAAACTCAGTATTTTATCGCTTAAACGTTCTAATAGAAGTTCTGCTTTTTTCTTTTTACCTAAAAGAAGTTCTTCTCTAGATTCATAATCATTCAAAAGATTCTTCAATTCATTAAGGCTACTATTTCTTTGCCCATCTTCTATTTTACTGTAAAATTCTATGTATTTCTCTAAATGGTTTTTAGTATTTAGTCTTTTAGCTATTTCATTTTCCACATTGATTTTTGTATTGCCATCCGATAATAAAATTCCATACGTACTCGATAATTCGTCTAATTTCTCTCTTTCAAAATAGTGCATTGTTTCTTTCTTGTTTATTATAGCCTTATCTAACTCACTAATTTGGTCAGATAAATTATCTTTATTTTTTTCTAAACCTTTTAATACTCTTTTAAAATTATCAAATTCGAGAAGCATTGATTTTAAACCCATTATATTAGCTAAAGCTTTATACCGTTCTTTCGAATCTTCACTTGTAATAAAATCTGTCACTTGATCTTGAGATAGAATATAAGCTTGCTTTAATAATTGACTAAAACCCCCTCGTTCATATGTAATAGAATTCGCAGTGTGCATTTTTAAGAAATTTTCTATTTGTTCTTGACCAATATGAACATTGTCATCTTTTGATATAATTCTCACTTGCAAATTTCCAACGTTACCATTTGTTACATTAAAGTATCTAATTAAAGTATTCCCATCGAATTCTAAAGTAACTGCTACTTCAAAGCTCTCTTCAATATGAATTCTTTTATTAACAATATCGTATTTCAGCTCATTTTCTGAACCATCAAATCTATTTATTTTTCCTGTTAAACACCATTCAATAGCATCAAAGAAAGAACTTTTACCAAATCCATTGGCACCGTATAGAAGTATAACTTCCTTGGATAAATCAAATACGACCTCTCCCATATAGTTTTTAAAATTCTTTATTATCAACTTTTGAATGTTCATAATCAATTTCCATCCCTTGCATTAAAGTATTTACTATTTCCCCAACTTGATAATCTTTCAATTTAATATTTTCACTATCATATTGTTTTAAAAGAGAAAATAACACTTTCACTTCCTCATTATATTCAGTTTCCCTTAAATTTTCTGAATTACCTCCTTTTTTATCGACTGTATTATCCAAAAATGGAATTCGATTTAAATCATTTTCATCCCTAACAACATACTTTCTTAACGCTATATTATTACGTTCTATCATGAAAAACTGTTCATAGTTTATTTCTTCATCTGTACAAAGGATAAAATAACTATTATAAATATTTTCACTTTGCTCTAATAGCAGTATTCTTATTTGATTGGAATAGATATTTATATTTTCATGTTCTAATTCCATGTGTAATCGCTTAAGAAAAACTCTAATTGTTTCATTTCCATATAGGGAAAAGCCTAGCTTCTCCACTTCTTCATTTTCTAATGCTTTAAAATTCTTTTGAATTAGTCTATTATGTACTAAATTAAAATTATTCAAAGAACACCCTCCTCTAACTCTTCTAACCTTTCCACTAAATACTTTTCTATATCATCTTCTTCCAAAGCATCATAAAAATCAGCTTTCATAATATTTCCGGGTAATAATTTAGCTATGATTGGAACCTCATTTAGTTTTTGGTTATCTTCCAACTCTTCAATATCTATTGATTCCTTAACGTATATCTTGAGAGGTTCAATTTTGTCAAACTTTCTATCATTATAATTTTGTATAATGATATTTAAATCTATTCCCATTAGATAAAGCTGCTCTTTTAAACTTGCATTTTTTATAATACCGTTTAATCTTTCAATAACTTCGGGTTTCTTTTTTGCAACTTCTAATCTTAAAAATGCAAAAATTTCATCTATATCTTCAAATTTTTTCGCTACCAATGATTCGTTTCCATCGAATCTTGTCTTTTTATTTTTACTCACTGTGAGCATTATTATTAGAGTAAATAACTCCAATAAACTATTTTCTTTCATATTAGTGCTTAATCTTGAATAAATTGAGGTTTTATTAGTGCCATCAAATAGACGTTCAAATAATTTTTTTATATCTCCACCCTCATTTAATATCCAACACTCTAAATACTTCTTATATTCATAAATTAAACTATTAACGATTTCTGAATTTCTAAAGTCTTTAACGCTATTTAATAATTCATCTATAACTCTATTAATAATAGTAATGCCTTCATGCTGGTTTACTATTAAACTGGCTTGGGACAGTGCTTTCTTTCTAACGATATCTAATAAATTAACGATCTTTTCCTTTGTAATAATTAATCGTTCTATATTAGTTTTATCAGTACATTCTTCAAATAAATACCCTATAATAAAATTTAAATCTGAAACGGCAATAGATACATTTTCCCCATACCCACTAAAAATAATTCTATTAAGTTTCATACATAAATAATCTTGAAACTTATCTATTTCTTGCAAAGATGATCCCGTATGTAAATAAAAACGTTTTAGTAGTGACTCTATACTTTCTCCACATAAACTTAAATAAGTAAACTCTGTTCCTTTATCGTCAAACACTTTCTCCGATAATACTTTGAGCAAACCATCATCTGAAGAAACCTCTTTATTAAATAACTTATTATCTGTATAATGATCAAAATTATAATTTTTGGTACGAATAAAATGATAACTTGAATATAATTGAAATTCTGTTTCGTATTCTTCAGATTTTTTAGTTAGAGTTGCATTTAATAACAATTTATCTACCCAGGAATTAGCTTGAAGAAATTGTTTCTTGTTTATTTCTTTATTGCTCCTTCTATATAAACTTGAAGCAGGAGACTCCGTGACTTCCAGTTTGATTTTCTGACTAGTTTTTACTTGTACAAAGCGAACTTTATTGCCTTTACCTACTACAATATCATCATGGTATTCCATAATAACAAAATCCCATTTATCCTCTAACATCTCTACAATATATTCAATTGTAACTAAAAATTGATAATAAAATCCCGATAAAGCTGTCAAACCGCCAGTTTCACTAACAGTAGCATTTATTAAATGCTCTGCGATTTCTTCTCCTTTCCTATTTCGAAAATATTGATTAATAATTTCTTCCCTCTCTGGATCAATAGGACCAATATTATCTCTTTTTAATATATATTCATCTACAACATTTCTTACCGTGTTTATCATGCAATCTCCTTCTCTAAACCTTCGTTTTTTAAGTGTATTAATAGCGAAAGATACGACAATTTCTAATTTCAATGTTAGATTTCAATAATTTTATTAATTAACCTCTCCGCTCTATGCTTAATACCCACCTTATCCTTTTGCATTTTAGCAGAAAGTCTAAATTACTTTTTCCTATAAAACGAGTTTATTCAGATAAAAAAGTTTAGTGTTTTTCGTTAACATACTCTAAAAGAATTTCAGAAACCAACTCTTCTAAAGTAAAATTCCCCTCAGAAGCAATCTGTTTCAAAGAATCCTTAACCTGGGTAGGTATTTCTATAGATAGCAACTCATATTCAGAATCTATATAAATTCCTTTAACCGTTGAGATTATAGAACCTTCCACCATATACTTCTTAATAGTTTTAATCGTTTCTTCATCTAAAGTATCGTACGGAAAACAATATGGTTTAATTTCTAACTCGATTGTTTGTTTATTTATGTTCATCTTCATATTTGTTGGAGTGATATATTCATAACATTTATCTATGAAAGAGTATATATTAGTTTTAACCTTATATTCATAAGGGAACACAAACTTAGCAAATTTCCTTTTGGAAATTATAGAACCTCTTTCAATTAAATAAACCGGTTTAAAACCATATTGCTCAATTTTCGTATATGGAATCTTATTTCCACTAGCAGTTAATAAAAAGTAATCTTCATCTTCCCCAACCATCAATCTTCCATGTTCTTCACTTCTTTCATGAATAAACAATTGAAACCAACCATGTTTATTTGGTTTGGAATAAAACTCTTTATTATTTCTACTTCTCATATTTTTATAATTTTTTTGAAAACGTTCAAGCTCCGTTTGTTTAATAAAATATAATTCCCTACCTCTATAAACTTCTTTCTCTGCAGTAAGTTTACCATCCTTTATATAGTTAAATACCGTTACAGTAGATACACCTAATTGTGCAGCAACTTCACCAGTGCTAAGTCCTGGCTTTTTTAATTTGTCTTTTACCTCTTCTACATCATCTATATAAAAGTACTTCGTATTGTCAATTTGCCAACTTTTTTCATTCACTGCAGTTAATATGCCTTGTCTGGAATATGATAAAACTGTATTCTCAGCAACACCTAATAATTCTGCAGCCTGTTTTGTAGTAATTTGCTTTTTCTTATCTTCTTGGCCCATTTTATTCTCCCCAACTAATCATTATTAAAATAGTGTATACATATCATTTAATATTAACTCAATATTATAATCTATTTATATGTTACCATTTACTATAGTCAATATTCAATTGGGGAATAATTCTAATTTATGTATTAATTCTTGCTTTGTTTACAATACTCACTAGCATTCTCTAAAAAATCTGTTATACATTCTTCTACCTTTTTTCTTGTTGGTTTTTCTAATGTAATACTTTTAAAAGTTTTATCAATAACTACCCCTCCTCCCCCTATCAATAATTTAATCTCCACTGTATCTTTTTCTCGACTCAAACTTCCTCTTTTATCTACAAATCTACTAACTTGCACTCTAAGACCATATTTGGATTTTTGTAAGAAATAAGTTTTCACTTGCACTTCATATTTACTTACAAAAAAAGTACTTTCATCTAATGCTCGGTATAAACTTTCGCTAATCAAAAAATCCACCTCTTCCTTTTATCATTAATAAGATTATAATATGTATCTTAACATTAAACAAAGGTTTAATATCTATTTTATATAAAAAAATATAATACATACTATTTTATATTAAAATGTATTTTAAATATTAATTTTATTTATATGTATATATAGTAGACAAATAAAGTATTTTTCTACTAATATAGAAGTAGATATTAAATATACCTAAATTAAATTAATAACGAGTCACATATAACCATATAATCACTTTGTTTTCAAAAAATGCTAAAAGAGGTGAAAAAATGCTAGAAAAGGAAATTTCATTCCATTCGAACAAAAATTCGTTAGAATTTACTGGAAGTCAGTCGTCCATCGCATCGTTTTCAAAAACTTTAACAGATCCATCGCTATTTCAAAATTTACCTGACGAGTTAATCATTATGGAGGACGTATCTAACAATAAGGAAATAAATGACTTGGAAATGATGTATTTATTTTTACACCAAAAGAAAGATATGGATATACGAAAGAATAAAATGGAGAACACCATCAAAGAGTACAGCAGAGATTTACTTATCATGTATAAACAGATAATAGAAAATGCTTTTTCCATTGGATTAGATTTAAATGCACAGCAAAATCCCTATCAGGTATTTAAACTACTCAATCATGTACATATTAGAAAATTTCAAGAGTGGTTAGCTGCAGCTCCGTTAGGGAAGGGGAAGAAGCCATACGCAGTTTCTACACTGAGTCGTAAAATGGTAGTTCTTAAAGGATTTCTTTCTTTTTTGTATAAAACAAAGTATATAGAAGTTCCGTTGCATGAAAAAATGTTGAGTAGTAATGTGCGGGATATTGATCGGCCAGATAGGGATTTAGGAAAAAATGAGGTAGTGCAGATATTGGACTATTATAAAGACCATCCCATTGTTCATGGTTTACTAGCAACCTTAATTACAACAGGGCTTAGAATAAACGAATTATGTCATAGTAAAATATCGGATATTTCTTATGTGGATGGAGATTACTGGTTATATGTATTAGGAAAAGGGAGACATGAAAGAGAGGTACTCTTACATCCATATATAATAGAAGAAATACGGAAATTTCGACGAACAAGACGGTTAGATTTTATATTAGATGGTAGTGATAATTCGTATATTTTTATGACGAACAAAGGGAAACCATACAATTATAAGTATTTATCTAATTATTTAACAAAAAAAATTAATGAAGCGGATTTACCTTTCATCAAAACAAGGAAAAATCCAATTACACCACATACACTAAGACATGCTTTTGCACAAATTAGTTCTGATCAAGGGGCGAGTTTGGATCAAATTAAAATTGCATTGGGGCACAAATCGATTCAAACAACATCTATTTATCTGCAGAAGAAATCAAGAAGAGAAAACAATGCGGGACATGCTTGGAAAAATTCAAGTATCATTAATTCATTGTGATTTACAGGTGACAATATAAAAAAAAGGGTTGTATATTCGTACAACCCTTTGATAAACAAAAAAAACAGACCTTATTCAGTCCGCCTTGTTGTCTATTGTACCATCACATTTATAACGAGTTTATATTCATTGTCTTCATCTAGTCTTAAGCGTACTCCGCTAAAGCCTCCCTTATGACCTTACCTAAAAAGGATTGTTCAGCGACCAAGACAGCTTCTGTAGCGCTTGTTGCGTTTATTTGGTAACCTCACACATCCGCTACACCTTTTAGCATTGATACGTCCCAAACGTCATTCATAAATACTACTCCTATTAGTAATTTATTAAACCATAATTCATTTTCTCTGACCATCTTTTTTGTCTTTCGTGAATGCGACCCAATCCCCATTAACCTTTTCTATTTTAAATACTTGTCCGATTTCTATATCTTTCGTTATTCTTTTCAGGGTTCTATTAGGGGTAGCGTCAGGAAAATGCGGATTTACAACGTTAAGGAAATCAAAATATAAAAAGTCTAATTTCTCGGTGTTATAAGTGAAAAATTAGGCTTTAGTTACTTCATTAAAGCGCCTGATTGTTGAAGACTAAAGTTTATATTCACCAAGAAA
>NZ_CATNHG010000126.1:0-17636 GCF_950097965.1 Bacillus sp. T2.9-1 | reverse complement strand
AAGATGCACTTAAACAAACGAATAAGAAAATCAAAAAAATAATTCAAAGTCAACTTGAACAGTGGATCGCTGGCCTTCCTAATTATATCAAGGCTTATTTGCCGATATCACTCTGCGAAAGTTGAGTTATAGTAAATAAAATTGGGATTCCTTATTTAAAGTTCTCTTAAGAATGTAAAAGAACAAACGAACAAAACTCTATATATACATAATTCCCCATATATAAAAAGACTATAAACAAAGACCTTATTGCGGCTTTGTTTATAGTCTTAATTAAGCAAAACTAACTATTAGCTTAAGTATTACCTCAGTCTTTTTATTTTTCCAGTTCATTATCAATACATCCATGTTAAGTGCTTATTTTTTCTTTTGGAATATCCTTCTGTAAACTTAATAATTATTTTTTCCAATCCGAAGCAAATTTTTCCATTCCTTGATCTGTTAATGGATGCTGGATTAACTTTTCAATCAAACTATAAGGAATGGTAGCTATATGCGCACCTGCTAATGCGACACGAGTAACATGATCTGGGTGACGAACAGAAGCTGCAATAATTTGTGCATCTAAATTATGAATTTGAAACAATTTTGCAATTTTTTCTACTAATAATACCCCATCTTCTGATATGTCATCCAAACGACCTAAGAATGGGGAAACATAGGTTGCACCAGCTTGAGCAGCTAATAATGCCTGATTCACTGTAAAAATGAGGGTTACATTTGTTTTAATACCTTTTTGAGATAAATAACGGGTAGCTTCTAAGCCTGCTAATGTCATTGGAAGCTTAATGGTAATCTTTTCATCTCCACCATTAATTTTGATTAATTCTTCTGCCTCTTGAATCATCTCTTCTGCTGTAAGTGCATCTGGTGGCACTTCAGCAGAAACAGATTCCACATCAGAAACGACTTGAGCAATTTCTTCTATTCTATCTTCAAATTTCACCCCTTCTTTGGCTACTAAAGATGGATTAGTTGTTACCCCTGACAATATCCCAAATCTATACGCTTTTTTAATTTCGTCAATATTGGCAGTATCGATAAAAAACTTCATAATGAAACCCTCCATTACTATTATTTTTCTTCTCTTAAATATCTATTTTCAACTTTTCTAAATTAAACGATAACTGAATTATCCATAATTTATTAAAATAGATTTATAAACATATAAACTTATTTAATAGAATATCCTCCATCTATAACTAAATTCTCACCAGTAATCATATTAGCAGCATCACTTGCTAAAAAAACCGCACATGCTGCCACTTCTTCAGGATAACCAAATCGTCCTGCTGGAATAAGTTTCTTCATATCTTCTCCAACTTTGCCTGCCCATGCTTTTTCACCAAGCTCCGTTAATATAACGGTTGGAGAAATAGCATTCACTTTTATTTGATATTTTGCCCACTCCATTGCTAAGACCTTAGTCATCGATACAATAGCAGCTTTACTTGCACAGTAAGCTACATGCTTATCTAATGCAATGACCGCAGCCTGTGAGGCCATATTTATAATTTTACCTCCACCATCTATTATCATTTCTTTACCTACAATTTGAGCAAGTAAGAAAGATGCTTTTAAATTTAATTCCATGGTCTTATCCCAGTATTCTTCTGATAGCTCTTCCGCCTTTTCAAGTAAAGCCACTCCGGCTGAATTAAATAGAATATCAATCTTTCCAAATTTATCTTTTACTGTTCTGATAGCTTCTTCGATATATTCCTTTTTTGTAATATCCGTTTTTATACCAAATACTCGGTTAGAATGAATAGCTTTAGCTACTTCTACTACATTATCCTTTATATCTAATATAGCTACATATGCCCCCTTTTCTACAAAAAGCTCTGCTGTTGCTTTCCCGATTCCACTAGAACCACCTGTAACGACTGCTACCTTATCTGTTAGATTGAAATTTTTATCGAATCCTTGATATCCCATTTAGTAGCCTTCCTTTCTTCATTTTTATTAATTGATCAAACTATAGTAAGTATTTTTTTGAATTCTGCCACCACATTCTCTGGTGTGAATCCATATTCTTCTATTATTTTTTCTCCTGGTGCCGAGGTTCCAAATTTATCTATTCCTAATACCATTCCATCATTCCCAACATAGCGATGCCACCCCTGTGATGCTCCCATTTCTAATGCTAATCGAACTGAAATAGTTTTTGGAATGACAGTTTCCTTATAAGTGTTTGATTGTTTTTCAAATAAATCCCATGATGGCATACTAACAACAGATACGTTAATATTTTCTTCTTCAAGTAACCTTTGTGCCTCTATAGCTAATGCAACCTCTGACCCAGATGCTAATAGTAGACCAACCGCTTTATCTCTTTTTGATATTACGTATGCACCTTTTTTTACTCCAACATATGCTTGATCACTATTTACCAGTGTTGGCAAGTTTTGTCTTGATAGTATGAGAGCTGTCGGTGTATCCTTACTTTCTACCGATAATTTCCATGCGGCAGCTGTTTCATTACCATCTGCTGGGCGAATAGTAGATAAACCAGGCATCGCTCGTAATGAGGCAAGCTGCTCAATAGGCTCATGAGTTGGTCCATCTTCTCCTACTGCAATGCTATCATGTGTAAAAATATAGATTACTGGTAACTTCATTAACGCAGAAAGACGGATTGCTGGGCGTAAATAATCAGAGAAAACAAAGAAGGTTGCACCAAAAGCCTTTATTCCACCATGTAACGCCATTCCATTTAAGATTGCTCCCATTGCAAATTCTCGTACTCCAAACCAGATATTTCTTCCTTTATAGTTATCTGGTAAAAAATCGCCCCCATTTTTTATCAGTGTCTTATTGGATGAGGCAAGATCCGCTGATCCACCAAATAAGGATGGGAAATTCTTTGCAAGTGCTTGAAGAACTTCTCCACTCGAAGATCTTGTTGCAAGCGAATGTTCGCCTATCGAATATTTCGGAATATCCTTATCCCAATTTTCTGGTAACTCATCCTTAATCGCTCCACTTAATTGTTCTGCGAGATTTGGATATATTTCTCTATATTTCTTAAATAAATGATTCCACATCGCCTCTTTTTCAGCAGATAGATTTTTTAGTTTTTCTAAATATTCCGAAACCTCATTCGGTATATAGTATGGTTGATCATATGACCAGTCATATGATTGTTTTACTAATTGGATTTCGTCTATTCCTAAAGGAGAACCATGTGAGTCTGATTTTCCTCCTTTATTTGGAGAACCGTATCCGATTATTGTTTTAATCTCAATTAGTGTTGGTTGGTCTTTATTTTCTTTTGCTTTTTCAAGCACTTGTTGGATAGTTTCGATATCATTTCCATTCTCAATGCGATAATATTCCCATCCATATGCTTTGAAACGACTCTCTACACTTTCCGTAAAAGACATTGATAGATCTCCATCTAATGAAATATCATTCGAATCATATAAAACTATTAATTTTCCTAATTTTAAATGGCCGGCTAAAGAAGCTGCTTCTCCTGAAACGCCTTCCATTAGGTCTCCATCTCCACAAATACTATAGACGTAATGATCTACTACATTTAATTCTTCCCGATTATAGGTTGCAGCAAGATGTCTTTCTGCCATAGCCATGCCAACACTCATAGCTATACCTTGGCCAAGTGGACCAGTTGTCGCATCGACACCAGGTGTATGACCAAATTCTGGATGTCCAGGTGTTTTACTTCCCCACTGACGAAATTGGAGAAGCTCTTCTTTAGAAAGATCATATCCAGTTAAATGTAATAAACTATAAAGAAGCATGGAACCATGTCCTGCTGAAAGTACAAACCGATCACGATTAAACCAATTAGGATTGTTAGGATTATAATTCATTATTTTTGACCACAATACATATGCCATAGGTGCTGCACCCATTGGCATTCCAGGATGTCCCGAACCAGCTTTTTCAATTACATCGATTGCTAACGTCCGAATCGTATTAATCGTTAATGTATCAATATCCACTTTTTGATTAATCATTATTATGGGCTCCTTATTTTAATATCATTTATAAATACAGAAACGCTCTGTTATTAAAAATATATCTATAATAACTGTAGATATTTTCTTTTTTTATATTAAAATTCATGTTTTAAAAATTATTTTAAGGAATGTTTTGCTTCTATAAATTGATAGTTTTCGCTATCTCCTCCTATAGTAACGAAAGAATGTGTTAATCTCGATTTATCATCCATACTGCGTACCCCTTGTAAAAGCATCCCATTCGTAATGCCTGTAGCCACGAAAAAGCAATCTTCAGAACGAATTATATCGTTCAATTTCAAGACTTTATTCGGGTTTGTAATTCCCATTTTTACACAGCGATCATATTCTTCTTGATCTTTTGGGATTAATTTTCCTTGAAAATCTCCGCCTAAACATTTTAAAGCAGTTGCAGAAATAACACCTTCTGGCGCTCCTCCCGTTCCGACAAATAAATCCACATCACTTTCGTCAATAGCAGTTGCGATAGCTGCTGTGATATCTACATCAGAGAATAGTCTAACACTTGCTCCTAACGAAAAAACTTGCTCAATTAAATGATGGTGGCGAGGACGATCTTGAATCATAACGGTAATATCTTTCATTTCCTTATTTTGCGCTTGTGCTACTGCTTTTATATTATCCATTAAAGACCATTCAATATTTATACATCCCTTTGCCTTAGGACCAACTGCAATTTTTTCCATATACATGTCAGGCGCATGTAAAAGACTTCCCCTTGCAGATGCTGCAATGACACATAATGAATTATCTTGTCCTTTTGACAATAATGTAGTACCTTCGACTGGATCAACTGCAATATCAAGACTTGGCCCATTTCCAGTCCCAAGCTCCTCACCAATATATAACATTGGCGCTTCATCCATTTCTCCTTCACCAATTACAATTACTGCTTGCATATCCACTTTATTCATTTCTTCTCGCAACGATTCTGTTCCAGCACCATCTGCTAAATTTTTATTACCTTTTCCGATCCACGGAAAAGATGCAATCGCTGCTTTCTGCGAAATTGCTAAAAAATCGATTGCAAGACTTTGTACATCATCTTTTCTGAAAGCAATATTGGAAGACTTCATTATATCTCCTCCACCTTTTTTTATTCAACAAAATGAATTTTTATACATTGAAATGTATGATATTACCGAGCTCATTAACCAATCTTCTAAATGAAGAGGAAAGTATATTCACACTTTCCTCCATGTATTTTTTAAACCGTCTGTGTACTTTGGACTGTTGTTAAAAAGGTTGCAAGGATTAGATATGCAGATGTCGCACCTGGATCTTGGTAACCTAACGAACGTTCCCCTAATCTACTTGATCTTCCACGTTTTGATAAAAGATCCTTTGTAGATAACATCCCTTTTTCCCCTGCCTCAACCGCTTTTTTAAATGATGCACTGAAATCATTTGTTTGTGCAAAATGCTTTTGCAATGTTTCAACAGTTGGTTGCAAAGTATCTATCATTGTCTTATCACCAACTTCTGCTTTTCCTCTGTCCTTTACCCCTTCAATAAATGCAATCCAAAAATTAGCTAAGTCTTCATCAGATAACTCCGTTTTATTTTGAAATGCTTTAGACCCTCTCAAAAAACCAGTTGCATATAATGGTCCAACCGAGCTACCAACTGCACTTAGAAATGTTTTACCTGCCAGCACTGCAATTTTTCCGCAATCTGTTTCTTCCTTTAGATCCGTTTCTAATTTTTCATCAATTGCTTGCCATCCAATGGACATGGTAACACCATGATCTCCATCTCCTAGTTTTCTATCAAGCTCTGATAAATAATCTTTTTGTTCTTCAATTATCGTAACAACATTTTTTAAAAACCTTTTATAGTCCTCTGCCGTAAATTTCATTTTTTCGCCTCCTTATCTTTGAACAAACATTGCACAATCAGCTGGTTGATCTACTAGTTCTTTTAATTCATCATCCAATTTAATTAATGTTACCGAGCAGCCGCCCATTTCTAGAGAAGTACTATAATCACCAACATACGAACGATGGATTACAATACCTTTCTCACTTAAAATTTGCTTTACTTTACGAAACATAATATAAAGTTCCATTCGAGTAGTTGAGCCTAAACCGTTTACAAGAACAGCAACTTCTTCCCCTTGATCTAACGGCATGTCTACTAAAATATCTTGTACTAGGCGTTCTGCTACATCGTCAGCTGGTGCTAACTCCCCTTTTTCTACTCCTGGTTCTCCATGATGGCCAAGACCAATTTCCATCTCCGTTTCTGCTAGCTCAAAACTCGGCTTTCCTGTTTGAGGAAGGGAACATGGTGTTAATCCCACACCCATTGAACGAGTGTAATCGTTTGCTTTTTGAGCTACTCGAATAACTTCCGCGAAAGAATATCCATTCTCAGCAGCTGCACCTGCTACTTTTGTTACAAAAAACTCTCCTGCAATTCCACGGCGTTTTTCTATTTCATTTTTTGGCGCCGAAGCAACATCATCTGTTACTAGAACAGATCCGACTTCAATTCCACATTCTAAATCTGCTAATTCAGCAGCCATCCCAAAATTCATTACATCTCCTGCGTAATTTCCATATATATACACAACCCCAGCACCTTTATCAATTGCTTTTGTTGCTTCAAGAATTGGATCTGGTGGAGGCGAAGCAAATATATTACCAACAGCGACCCCATCTGCCATCCCTTCTCCTACATAGCCCATAAACGCAGGTTCATGCCCTGAACCACCACCAATTAGTACCCCTACCTTATTTTCACGAGATTTTTTTGCGGTAACAAGGGATCGTTTATTTTCTTCTAATTGTTTAACATATTGGGGATAAGCGTTTATATATCCTTCAATCATTTCATCTACTACATTTGTTGGATTATTGATAAGTTTCTTCATTTACTGCTACCCCTTTCAAATATTCCTGTTCTTTATCTATGATTTGTTGAACTTTTCTTCCAGAGTTACCACCAGTAAATTCTGACTCTAAATATGCCTTCACAACCTTTTTTGCTGCTTCTACACCGATAATTTGTGCACCCATCGTTAAGATTTGAGCATTATTGCTCTTTTGAGCCCGTTCTGCTGAATAAACATCATGGCACAAGGCTGCTCTTATCCCTGGTATTTTTCCAGCTGCAATTGCAACCCCTATACCTGTTCCACAAATTAAAATTCCTCTATTAATCTTTTTTTCTATAATTCCATTTCCTACTTCAAATGCTACTTCAGGATAATCTACTTCACTACAATTATCATCGCAACCATAATCTACAACCTCATGACCTAATTCTATTACATAACTTTTAATACTTTCTTTCAGAACAAAAGCATTGTGATCAGAACCTATTCCAATTCTCATTTTAACATGTCATCTCCCTATATACATACTTTTTTTCTACTTAATTCCATTTCCTTTATAGTTATATTCTTTCATTTTATTTCGTATTTGTCAATTATTATTTTTGTTTACTTTCGTTTATTTTCGGTTTTTTCTTTTTAACACCATAAAAATAGCGAGATTATTTATTAAATTCTCTCGCTATGATGCATCGTTTATTGTACAGTACTGGTATTCAGATTTATATTATCCTCTTCTACTCCCTGAACCTTTTTCTTTGGCAAATTAACAAATAACATTAAAAAAGCACTAAATAAATATAATCCAGTATATATCCAAATAATGCCTACCGTCCCAACGCTTGCAATAAATAGACCAACTAAAGCAGGTCCTACAAATGTGCTTAAACCTGCTCCAAGATTTAAAATCGACATTGCAGCCCCCCGACTTTCTGGTGCTAAAGAAGGAATTAGCGCAGATAAAGGAACATAAGCAGCGAGACAGGCACCAAAACATATCCCTACCAAAGTTGTTGCAAAATAGTTTGCTCCCATTAAATGCGGAACATAGTATATTAACGCAGTAAAAATTGCACAACCAACCCCACCAAACCACATAACTGTATTTCTCCATCCTAACTTATCTCCTATAACACCCCAAATAAGGTTAAAAATTACATTACTTGACCAAAGAGCGCCATAAATTTGTAACCATTCTGTTCTTGTAAAACCAATTTCGATCATATAGGCAGGTAAAAATACGACAAATCCATAAGCACCTGCTGTATTAATAGTACGAACAATTCCTCCTAACCCTACTTTTGGTTTTTCAAAAGCGATGGTAATTCCTTTGGCGATATATTTGATTGCTTCGGCTTTCGTTTTAAATTTTGCATTTGATTTTTCACTACTACTGTCTTTATTTATAAAAATTGCTAAAATAGCCCCAATTACTACAAATATTAAAGCACTCCATAATGTTTTTATTTCTCCTAATATCGGAAGAGCAAAGCTAGAATAATAAGCTCCTAGAACATTTAAACCCCCCGCAAAAGAAACCCAGAACCACCCAACTGCTGTTCCTAGCTTTTCACTTGGAGCATAATAGGTTAACCAAACAAGAAAGGAATAGGAGAATAGTGGGTAGCCTAGTCCTCTAAGGGAATAGGTTGGAATCATGACGGCTAAATTCATTGTTGGGATACCAATAATTAAAAATACAAGTGTACCAATAATAAATAGAGTAAATCCTAATGCCATCGCCTTTCTCGGTCCCAAAATTTCTGCTAATACACCTGAAAGCCACGCTGCAATTGCAACAGCAAAACCATAAATACTGAAAAGCAGAGCAGATTGTTGAATAGAAAGCCCATTATCTGTTAAATAAGATGATAACCAGCCTTGTTCAAGGCCATCCCCCATCATAAAAACTAATACTCCTATATACCCCAATGCCATTTTCTTATCCATACCTAACTTGGATAATAACATATTCATACTTTTCCCCCCGCTTTAGTCGTATTTTTTAACAAAAGCAGTTATTATGGAAACTCCATAAATAACTGCTTTTCATATAGCTTCCTTATTCTGCTTGGTAATTTGGAATTAGAATAACCTTTAGTGATTCCTTACCGTCTTTCACTAATTTAAAGCCTTTTTCAAATTCTTCTAAAGGAAGCTTGTGGGTGACAACTCCTTCAGTTGGCAAGTCTCCATTCATAATACCTTCAATTACTAGAGGATAGCAGTATGGTCCTAAGTGGGAACCTAATACGTCTAGTTCTTTTCTGTCGCTAATAATACTCCAATCGACTGTTACCGGCTCTTTAAAAACACTAAATTCAACAAATGTACCTAATTTACGTATTAATGTTAGCCCTTGTTCTACAGATTTTTGTGCTCCAGTTGCTTCAATATAAATATCGCAACCATACCCATCTGTCATCTCTTTAATAATTTTAGTTACATCATCTCTTAGTGGATTCAAAACAAGGTCTGCACCAAATTTTTTTGCAAGTTCTAGACGATCGTCGAATAAATCTAATACAACCAACTTTCCAGGACCCGATTTTTTAATCGCCCCAATCATACCAAGTCCTAACGTTCCCGCTCCAGCCAGAACAACGATATCACCAAGTTGAATTTTTGCACGTTGAACTGCATGGAAGGAACAAGCATACGGTTCTATTAATATAGCTTTTTCAATCGGCAATTCTTCTGGTACATGGTAGTTAATAGCTTCTTTTGTAAACTTCATATATTCTGCCATACCACCATTTACATTATTTTGAAAACCATATAAATCATGTTTTTCACACATCCAATATTGACCGCGCTTACAAAAACGACAATCCCAGCAAGGAACAATCTGTTCTGAGATTACTCTATCTCCAACTTTGTATCCTTCTACTTTATTTCCTACCGCTACAATAGTACCAATAAATTCATGGCCAGGTATCATTGGCGCTTTTATGTAAGCTGGTTGCTTCTCATCTCCCCAAAAACTTGGTGCTCCATCATATGCTTTTGCATCTCCAGCGCAAATTCCACAAGCCTCTACTTTAATTAATATTTCTTCATCAGTAATCTCTGGAACAGCTACCTCTTCTAAACGATAATCACCAGGTTCATATGCCACAATCGCCTTCATTGTTTTTGGAATCACAACTTCTTTAAATTCTTCATTAATAACAGTGTTTGTATTCATCTTTTTACTCCTTTTCATTTTTTAGTGTAGCCTATAAATTTGATATTTTATAAGACTAGTTATTTAATACATTTACTGATTTGCTAATCAAAACAAACTTTTGCTCAATAAAACAGACAACGCTTTCATTTTGCATAATTTTAAAATCCTGCAATTCACCACTCCTTATAGAATAGTATTGAAAACATTTTCTACCGCTGATAAACTAACATTATGTTTTTCACATTTTCATTATATTCCCTTTATTATCGTTTAGTCAATTTTTTATTTTATTTTTTTCCATTTGTTTTCGTTTATTTTTATTTACGAACTAATCCATTTACATTTTTTTAAAATAATGATGTAATAGTATTAATAGTTTAAATAGTACTCCTTCATTTTTTGTACAAATATAGATCTAATATATATAGGAATATAGGTGATGTAATTGAAAGAAAAAAAATTCGCGTCAGAACGAAGACAAATTATTATGAAAAAATTACAAGAAGATCAGAGAATCATTATTAAAGACCTTTCTAAAGAAATAAATGTTTCAGAAGCAACACTTCGAACTGATCTCACAAAGATGGAAGAAGAAGGATTATTAAAACGAACACATGGGGGGGCAGTTTTAGCTAATTCTGATACAGATAAAGAATTCAGCTTTTTTACAAGAGAAGGTAAAAACAAAAAAGAAAAATTAAGTATCGCAAAAAAAGCAAGTGAACTTATTTCAGACGGTCAATGTCTAATGTTTGATTCTAGTTCAACCGCTCTTGAACTTGCACGATTGCTAAATGACATGCCTTATCGCTTAACCGTTGTTACTAGTGGGATAAATACGGCTTTAGAATTACGAGATCATCCAAGTATTACAGTGATTCTGCTTGGGGGGATTGTTAAAAAAGGCTCTTTTTCTCTTGAGGGCAGTTTAGGAATCAATATATTAAATAATATTAATATTGACATTATGTTTGCTTCTGCAAACGGATTCTCTTTTGAAGCTGGCTTAACTGATTTTAGTGTTTACGAAGTAGAATTAAAAAAAGCAATGGTAGAAGCTTCAAATAAAGTTATCGCTCTACTAGATCATACAAAATTCAATAAAAATTCTATCGCAACATTTGCGAAAACCGAAGAAATAGATGGGATCATCACTAATTATGAGGTCCCAGAGGATTTTTTGGCAAAAGCACAAAAACATAAAATTGATATCATACTAACAGAAACAAACAATAGCAAATAGTAAAATTCCATTTTAATAACAAGACTTTCACTAAAAAGTACCCCAATTCTTATGAGGTACTTTTTCAATTGAATTTATGCTAATTCCCTCAATCGTTTCATCGCAGAATGAACCGTAAGTCGATGATAAGAGATCAATTGATTCCTATAAATCACTCCATAAACGCCATATGGAGTAGGAGAAAGCTTTAATAATTCTTCTCGTGTTTGTAGATGTTGGATTTCTGCCTTTATATCTAGCTTTGTTGCAGCTTCTATTACATTATCAATTGCTATATCTATATAAGGGCATTGTGCTGTTCGAAGAATGGTTAATTGGTCGTTATAACGAGTTAGCCGTTCTTGCCAATCATTAGGAAAATACGGATTTGGCACATCATCCATTTTATAGACTAATAACTCAAATCCATATGGTGCATGCTCTACTTCAACAAAGTCGTTTTTTATAAAAACTTCTTTGCTTGGTGTCCAAGAGGTTGTTGGATTTGTTATAACAATAACACCATTCTTCTTATGATCTTTAGCATCTTGAATAACCTTTTTAATTAGTTGAGTGGCATATCCTTTCCCAGTTATATTAACCCATAGGCAATGGATGACGTAGTAATTTTCCCCATATATTACTCTTGAGGAATATTCTATTGGCGTATATTCAATAAAACCAGCCAGCTTTTCATGCTCTAACAGTTGAATATATTTTAATCCTTGTCCAAATTGGTCTATTAACCAACCTTTTTTCCCTTGATAACCTGTAGACTTCGGTTTGCTTCTTAAACAATAACAGCCCTTTTCATCGATATTTTCTGTTGATAATTCGATAAACTCTATTTTATCCAACTGTTTTCTCCTTCCTATTATTCCAATTTGTTTTAATTTCACTTGAATATATCGAACATCGAGTTCCCTAATGTATTATTTCTCCTGGTTATGTAATGATAGGAACCTCTTTTTCAGATAATAAATCCTCGAAAATCATTCGATGGTCTTTAAATAATGGTTCAGGTAAATTTTCCATTTCAAAAAATTTATTAGCTAGTGATTCTCCATTTTGCGCTATTAATTCCCCTGTGAAATCTTTACAAATAAAAACTACTTGTACCATGGAGACCTGATCTCCATTAGAAAAAGTCTTATCATATTGAGATCCTGAATAAATAGCAAATAACTCCAAGCTACCTAGTTTTAATCCAGTTTCTTCAAATACCTCTCTTCTTGCAGTATCTTGAATTGTTTCTCCAAGCTCCATAAAATCGCCAGCAATCCCCCACTCGCCATTATCAGAACGCTTTTGTAAAAGAATTCTATTTTCGTTTTCAAAAACAATCGAACCTGCAACCACCATAATTATTTTTTCTTGACCAACCATTGATCTTATATGCTGAATATAATCCATACAAAGCCTCCATCTTTTTTATTTAAAATACCAATCCATTGCATTTTGATATAGTACTAAATTTGCTTCTTCTCTTATAGCATTCAAAATGATGTCTATATCAGATACTTGAAAAGGCCGCTTCGCTCTCGTGGAAGGTAAATCTGTTCCAAACATTAAAGCCGTTGGATTTACTTCATGTATTTTTTTGATAGCATTACATGGATCAAAATCAATTCTCCCAAAACCAGTTGCCTTTACCTTTACTCCTTTTTCAACCAAATATAGTAGATTTGAAAAACCAGTTTGAGATAATCCTAGATGATCAATAGACACAGCAGGAAGTTTTTCTATTAATGTAGCATGATCTTCTAAATCATTAGAATCCATATAGATTTCTGAATGCCAACCAACTAATTCAAATACTCTTCTTGCTAGATACTCCATTTGTGAAATTTCGGCAAAGCCACCACGTTTTAAATTAAATCGAATAGCTTTCACACCAACTTCATTTAATTGAATAATTTCTTCATCTGAGACACTAGCAGGTAGTTGTGTTACACCTACAAAATTACTGCCTAAATTTTTTAATGCTTGAACTAAATAAGATTGGTCAAAGCCTTGGAATGATCCTGAAACAATTGCACCACCTACTATATTTAAGTTTTTTATAGCATTTAAATAGTCATCTGAAGTAAATGTATTTGGTATATAGCCTTGATTTTCAATCAACGGGAAATGATTATCTATAATATGAAAATGCGAATCAAAGATTTTCATTTTATGTACACTCCTATGAATTATTTATCCTGCCTATGTGTTAGATCCCCTTCTAGTACAATCTGCGCTGTACCATTAATCATTTCTACAACTGTGAGACTGGTATCATTAATAAAAGGAGGTTCCCAAATTTTCTCGATTGGCAAGTCTTTAAAAATAGCCAGTAGTACTTTTATCACTACTGAATGAGTAACAAGGAGGATATTACCGGATGAATACTTGTCTTGTATTTCTTTCAATGCTTTAGATATTCTGTTTTTCACTTCAAAAAAATCTTCTCCATCAATGGATTTATACAGATGAGGAGCATTCCAAAAGAAGTCGAATTGTTCTGGATAATTATCTTTTAAATTAGCTAATGTTTCTCCTTCCCATATCCCCATATTGATTTCTTTTATATAATCATCTAAAATAAGCGGAATCTTTCTATCCCCTTTAATTAGATTCGCTGTTTTGACGGTTCTTTGACTTGGGCTTGTATAAATAGCATTAAACTCAATCTCTTTCAATCTATTTCCTAATAAGATCGCATTCTTTACTCCATTTTCCGTTAACGATGAATCACTCCATCCTTGCATCCTTTTTTCTGTATTCCATTTTGTTTCTCCATGTCTTGTTATGTAGAGGGTAAGCATTATTAAATTCTCCTAACACTAATAAATTATATAGGTTACTATTTACAATTAAATTGTATTTTTTATATCACTGGTATAATATTACCATAAAATTCTATTTAAAAGGAGTGGAGAAATGCATTGGCAAGCCTACCTACTTGGTTTTGGATCGTTTATTATACATTCTTATTAGCCATTACAATTTCGGCAATATTCAGTATTTTAAAAGGAAAACAAAAGCTTATCTCGATTTTAAGTCTTATTTTAACTTTGACTATTCCGATAATCGGCCTTATTAATAGCATCGAAAGAGATATTAATCAGAATGAGTGGGAACATTTAATTCTTTCATTACAACTGGGAGAACATTGGACCATTTTTACTATTTTTGGTCATTTATTTATCTTTATATGGTTCCTTTGGTTCCTGAAAATGATGTTCAGTAGACATCCAATGAATAACGCAAATTAACTAAGACAGGACTTTTTGGAGTCCTTTTTATCTTTTCCACTTTTTAAGTTATTGCTATTATCTTAAAGGTTTGCCATGAACAATATGCCAATGAAGATGTTTAGAGTCTTGATAATCCCCCATATTGGTAATGACTCTACATGCACCGTGCTCCCTTGTTACGTTAGCTGCTACTTGTTTTATCACTCCCAGAAGCTCCAATAATAGGAGATTGTCCCCTGCTTCTAACGTAATGAACGACGAAATATGTTTTTTGGGGATTGCAACTATATGGGTAGGATAATAAGGGTTCGTGTGATAATAAGCTAAAACATTATTTGTTTCCATTACTTTCTTAACCTCTGTTTTTCCACTAAGAACTTGGTCACAATAGAAATCTTCTGTCATCTTTCTTCCCAGCTCCTTATTGAAAGTCATTTTCTTTCACTGAAAAATCGTGTAGTCCATCAATAATCGATACCTATGTTTTTGTTCCTTTTAATCATCTTTTCTAAATTATACCATTAACATTAAGGCACTAGTTTACTATAAAAAAGAAATTATGCTCTTGAGCAAACTTCTATTCAATAAATTAGTCCATCCATTTACATTGATAAAATCTGTTTGTAGTGCTTTGAAAAATAAAATGTTAAGAAATGTTCAAATATATTTAATTTCTATCCATTAAAATAAAAGAAAATAGATAGAAAGGAACTATAAAATGATTTCACATCAAATTCTTAAAAAGGAAATTATTTCACAATTAATTGATAAAGTCGATAAAGATCAGCATTTACTTTTTTATAGTTATTTGAGTCAAAGAAAGTCGAATGTAGTGTTTATAGGTCAGTATGTAGATAATCAGCTAACAGCAATTTTGGCATTTTATAACGGGCTATCTTTCCCAGCATTTTCATTTTATCGTTTTAATCAATGGAAGGCATACCTACCGGAATTAATCGCTTTTACAAGAAGTGTCATTCAAATTAAAAAAAAATCTATTTGTGGGACCATTCTTAATCAAGATGATTTTCACCTATTTCAGTCTCAAAATTTGATTACAGGTACACCAAAACGTTTTTTTACGATGAAACACCAAGACCTATCAAAGCTGATTGAATCAAATGTCGCTACAGAAGTAAAGACAGAAGAGTTATCCAAAGTAATTAAATTTTTAGAAAATGAAAAAATGAAATTTTTTACAAAGAGCGAATTAGAGAAATATCCATTTTTAGGAATAAGAAACAGAGATGAATTTATCGCAGTAGGTGGCTTTCACTTCTTTGATCCACAGCTTGTCGAACTTGGAAACATATTAACTAGAATTGATTATAGAGGGATGGGACTTTCAAAACTATTGACTAGTCAACTAACTTACATTGGCAAAAAGATTTCTAAAGAGGTTTTTCCTGGTGTATTAGCGGAAAACCTTCCTGCTACAAATCTTTACAAAGGACTTGGCTATGAAACTACTGCTGAATTATCTATAATTAACTTTACGTTGGACTAATCTTATTCGATAAAAGGCAAAAATATTAATTGTTTTCCGAGTATTAATTAGTTATCAATACATTCGAAAATTTTTCTCACTCTTATATTCATAAAGTTTCTCCATTTGAATAAATAGTGATATTCTATAAATATGTTAAATGGACAGAGGTGAAAGACTTGAAGATTTTAAACTTTGGTTCTTTAAATATTGATAAAGTATATTCTGTTCCTCATTTTGTGTCTGCCGGCGAGACATTATCTTCTACGAATTACGAAGAATTCCCGGGTGGAAAGGGTTTAAATCAATCGATTGCACTCGCTAAAGCTGGGGCACAAGTTTACCACGGAGGGAATATCGGAAAAGACGGCTTATTTCTAAAAAATGTTTTAGCTGAAGCTAATGTAAATGTTGATTGGATTGAGGAGGATGGAAGCACAACGGGTCATGCAATTATTCAAGTCTCATCCAGTGGGGAAAATTGCATTCTATTATTTGGTGGTGCAAATAAAGAGATAACAGTCGATCAAATTAATCGTGTTCTAGAAAATTTTTCACCGGATGATATCCTTCTTTTGCAAAATGAAATCAATGAGATAGAATACATAGTAGAAAAAGCGCATCAAAAGGGATTAAAAATCGTCCTTAATCCTTCTCCAATCGATGAATCAATTACCAACCTAAATTTTTCAAAAATAGATTATTTAATTTTAAATGAAATAGAAGCAAAAGCGATTACGAACGAACAGACAAATGACAAGATCTTTCAAAAACTCTTGTCATTAAACAAACAGCTAAAAATCGTGTTAACATTGGGCAAAGCAGGCGTAATTTATAAAGATATTGTCATTGAGCATAGACAATCATCCTATAAAGTAGATACAGTTGATACTACCGCAGCAGGAGACACATTTTTAGGATATTTCTTAAGCCAAATTTCTCAGCATGCCGACATAAAAAATGCATTAAAAATTGCTTCTAAAGCAGCATCAATTGCCGTAAAACAAAAAGGTGCTGCTTCCTCTATCCCTACTATGAAGGAAGTTATGGAGTCTATTTAAATATTTGCTCATTAATAAGGTGTACTTTTCAAGTAGACAAAGAATGAATAATCCTTGCAAAAAAATACATACTCCACTTTGCTGTTATTTGCCAAAGTGAATCATGTATTTTTTTGCTTCTTGTGCCTTATTTATTTTTATAACCAAATCGTTAAGTTCTTCAGAATTTCTTCTTTTTTTATTGGACAAAACGATATCTAAAAATGTTGAAAACGACTCAGGAGGAATGAGCGTTATTCCGTAATATGCTAGTCCATTAGCAGGTCGTTCATAAGTATGAAAATATGTTTTCATCATCGCTACTTGCCCTATTATCTCTACTATAAAATCATCATTTACTGCAATACAATCATAAAGTTCTGGTGTGTAATGATTGTATGCTTCCTGTTTATTAAAATTTTCGATGATACCAAATTCATGAAAAATAGCCATACATCCTTTCAATAATTATATAATTCTATTTCGCACATTTTCTGTTTATCATAAATAAAACTCCTCGTATAGTAAGTTTATAGTCCTCTTTCGAGGTAATTTCCAATTAAAATATTGTTCTTTGATAATTCTATAGATGTTAGTTCAGATAGTGGGGGGCTAGCCCCCCACTATCTGAAAAAGT
>NZ_CATNHG010000125.1:0-21218 GCF_950097965.1 Bacillus sp. T2.9-1 | reverse complement strand
CCAATATCGTTTTATTGGATTCGGATGGATGCTGCGAAGTAATGATCTCTTCAAGCTTTCCTTTTTGTTCATTTGTAAGAGATTGACTAACAGTATTAAACAGTTTCTTTTCAGCCATTGCCCTTGCTGTCACTTTAGGAGGTAATTTGCGCTTATTTTAAGTGCTATTTTGCACATCTGTTCATTTACAATCAAGTTGTTGAATCTTAATACTTTAAACACAGATAACACCGTTCTAAATGTAGAACGGTGTTAAAAAATAGTTGTTTAACTTTCTTCATCCTGTACCCATTTATCTCAAAATAAATAACAATAAAGTCGTTTAAAAACAAAGAGTTCTTCCACTATTTCGCCCGATTTGTTGAATAGATTTTTCATTATACATAACAAGAAATAATGCGTAGTAGACACAAGAAGCGCTACTGATCGGCGGCGCTTCGGACACAAAATGTTCAGTAAAAAAACCGACGAGATTGCCGGCTTCTACAAAATTAATGATCATTCATAAAATATAAAAATCAAACTGCATAATTTTGTTCGTCGGCTGAAGCTTGTGTAAATGCACCTTTAAGGGGTACGACCGAGGTACTTGTAAAAAAGGGTCATAGCATGGATTTTTTTTACATTTACAACCCTTTTTACTCTGTAGGGTAGGGTGGGGTCAGAAAAGTGCGGTTGTTGGTAGGATCCTAATAGGGGTAGTGTCATTGTTGCTACTCCTATTAAGGAATACTTAAACTAAATCACAAATTAAAGAAGAAACACATCTTAAAAAATGAGCATTGAACCTTTGCATAATAAGCAAAAGTCCTTTAAAATTTGTTAGCCGGGTAGAAAATGCTATAATGCTCTTATAAAAAAGAATGGATGCAAAATAGTTTAGGTAAGTTCTAAAACGATTTCTTTTATTCTTCGACAAACAGGCCAGATTCGTAATTTCTCAAGAGAATAATACAAGTCGCTGTAGGGGTTTTTGTGTTTTTTCACTTATGATCACTTTGATATACAAGACCTATTTCATCTCTCACTTTATCCAACACTTGTATCGTGGTGTATGAATTTTTATATGAGTTAGTATCAGACTCTGTTTTTCCTCGGTTGATTAATTCAATAAATTCTTTCACTTCGTAATACATAGCTGGATGAGATTGGTCGACTGTTAATTGTTCAACCGTGCCGTCAGTGTAGTGAATTTCTACTTTTTCAGCCGTATGAATCTTATCAATCATGATACTTCCTTTTTCGCCTTGAATTTCGCTTGGTAAATAAGAGTTCGTTATTTTGGAATACATCACAATCGCATCTTTATCATCATATTTTAAGATGACGCTACCTTCACCATCCACACCCGAATCAAGCATAATGCCAGTTGCCTTCACTTCTTTTGGTTCACCAAATAATGTAATAAGTGGATACAAACAATAGACACCAAGGTCCATTAATGAACCGTTCGCAAACTCTGGATTGAAGGCATTAAGGACAATTCCTTCTTTGTATTTATCATAACGAGATGAATACTGACAATAGCTTGCAAAGTATCTACGGATAGGACCAATTTTATGTAAATTATCTTGAATGACCTTGAAGTTTGGAAGTAATGTTGATTTCATTGCTTCCATTAATAGGGCGTTATGATCTTTTGAGGCTTGAATCATCCTCGCTACTTCGGTTGCATTAACAGCCAGTGGCTTTTCACATAACACATGTTTGCCATTTTGCAAAAATAAAATAGCTTGTTCTGCGTGATATGAATTGGGAGTAGCAATGTACACCGCGTCAATTTCTTGACTAACTGCCATTTCTTTTAGGTTTGTAAATATTTTTGTTACTCCATATTTACTTGCAAATTCTTCTGCTCTACTAATCGTGCGAGAATAAACAGCAGTTAGTTTAAAATCTTCTACATCATTTGCTGCTTCAAGTAATCTTTCTGTAATCCAATTAGTACCGATTACGCCGAATCGAACCATTTATTCAACCTCATTCCTTTGTTTTATAAAACGAAGAGTTTTGTTTACTACACTTATGAAGCGTTTTTCATCGCCAATAGGATTTTATTTTCCCATAAAAAAACTTATATAGACATGGGGCCTACCAGTGAAATATTGGTGATAACCCAAATAGGGCTCATACTGTGAGTGATGGCTAAATTCTTGGCTGTGCCCCACCCAATAATGATCTCTGATCCGGCCATAGAAGGGACTGAATCAGAGGCTATTTTTTCTTTCCTGTATGGACTGTGTTATTTGTAATATGCAGTAAAGACCGCAATTCATAAAAGAAATAAATGCGGTCTTTACGATGTTTCCATATTTTTTAAAGTGTACTCTATTCGAGATTGGCATGTTTGCCGTACATTTTAGTAGAGTCTAAGCCTTTTTTTTCCATAAAACGCAAGATCAATGCATCATAAAATAATAACATCGTTTGCTCAAAAAGTGACCCCATTGGTTGTATGGTCTTGTATTCACTTTCAGATTGATCTTTCGGTGATCCAGGCAATTTAATGATAATATCAGCTAATTTTCCAATCGTGGAGTCAGGGGAAATCGTTACAGCTGCGACCGTCCCACCTAAACTTTTTGCTTTTTCAGCGATTGAAACCAAGGTTTTCGTTTCACCTGAACCTGAACCGATGATCAACAAATCACCTTTTTCTAAATTTGCTGTTACAGTTTCACCGACTACATAAGCATCGATCCCCATGTGCATCATTCTCATCACGAAAGATTTGCCCATAAATCCAGATCTGCCCGCACCTGCAACAAAGATTTTTTTGGATTCCAGAATCTTATTAACCAACTTCTCTGCTTCTTCGTCAGAGATTAAGTCGACTGTCCGACTTAATTCTTGAACGACTTCAGCTAAATATTGAGTAGTTTTCATAGTTATAATTAACCTTGTTTAATTAATTCTTGCATTTTAGCTGCAACTGCTTTTTTATCGTCTTTGCTTGTGATACCGCCACCTACGATGACAAGATCTGGTTGTACTTTAATCACATCTGGAAGTGTTTCTAATTTGATTCCGCCTGCAATAGCAGTTTTCGCATTTTTTACAACGCTCTTAATGGTTGCAAGGTCTTCGAAAGAATTTTTTCCTACAGCTTGAAGGTCATAACCTGTGTGAACGCAGATATAATCTACTCCTAGTTCATCCAGTTCTTTCGCACGACCTTCAATGTCTTTAACTGCGATCATATCAGCAAGGATTTGTTTACCTTGTTTTTTTGCTTCTTCTACAGCACCTTTAATGGACTCGTCTTCAGCTGTACCAAGAATGGTGATGATGTCAGCGCCTGCTGCAGATGCTTGGCTAACTTCATATCCAGCTGCATCCATGATTTTAAGGTCAGCTAATACAGTTAAGTTAGGGAAGGCAGCTTTCACTTCCTTTACTGCTTTAAGGCCTTCATTAATCACAACCGGCGTGCCGATTTCTACAACATCTATATGATTTTCTACTTCTTTCACCAATTCAATGGCTCCTGGAATATCTACAAGATCTAATGCTAATTGTAATTTCATTTATTACTCGCTCCTTATATAATAGTATATTGTGCCGTATAGCTTTCTTTTGCACAGTGTTATTGTATCCAATTGATAGCTATTTACTAACGGTATGATACTCAGTATACTGGGTATGTTACTAAATTAAAAGTATGCACTTTTTTATCATATAGTAACAAAAAGTATACTATGGGACATAATAAGGGTTGGAGGTGAAATGAATGCCGAATCTTGGGGAAAAAGTGTTTAATTGTGAAAAAGAATTGACTCTTTCGATTATTGGTGGAAAATGGAAAATGTTGGTATTGTGGCATCTAGGAAAAGAAGGAACCAAACGTTTTGGTGAACTAAAGGCCCTCATGCCGGGTATCACTCAAAGAATGCTTGTTAATCAATTGCGCGAACTTGAAGACCATTTGATTGTTCATCGTGAAGTCTATCCTGTCGTTCCACCAAAAGTTGAATACTCACTCACTGAGTATGGAAGAAGTCTGATGCCTATTCTGGATGCTATGTATGACTGGGGTAAAGATTATATTGAGAATGTATTGGAAAAAGAAACAGAAAACAAATCGTCTATTCAGTAGAAAAAAGTGTTTCTCCTAGGGGTTCGAAAAAGTGTAAAAAAGTTCATATACTAACAAACCACGGTTAGCTATCTTAATAAAGATGCTGTCCGTGTTTTTTTATATCTCTACGTATTTAAAAGGTTGAAAAAACACAACATTTAAACACAACATTTAATAAAAGAATCAGTTACTAAAAAGCCAAGGGCAGCGAATCTTGTATAATCGCTGTCCTTGGCTTTTCACTCTTGGTATTGGATTCAAGTTTATAGTATTATTTTTAACACTATGTTATACCAATGTATCTATATGTTAATAAAGTGCGTACTTTCAAAAATATAACATACGTAATATACTGATTTTGCTCAAGTAATAGCGAGCTTAAAGAATACTACCAAACCTTAAGGGAATACTGCTACAAGCATGGTGAGATGAAGTGAAACTTCATTTAATAATTTATACATGTTGTTGCTTTTTACGAAAGGAGAGATCCGCATGGAAAGGTTCAAAACTAAGCAGCGAAAAGTTTGTGAAAGATGTCTAATCATCACCATAAATAATGAAACCTGTCCAAAATGTGGACATTCTCAATTAAGAGATATCATTATTACCGGACAAGCTGGGAGAAATAAACGAAACTTACATCCAAAAGTAGGATAACGCAATAGCGAAAATCCTTGTTGTTTTGTAGGGAAAACGAAGAAAATCAGACATTTTTCTATTTGAAAATGCTTTGAAAAAGTGGAGGAATGAAAAGTGGATTCTATGACGTTTGTCTTATTTGGGGCAACTGGGGATTTAGCTAAGCGAAAAATCTACCCTGCCTTGTTTAATTTATATTTGAATCAAAAATTACCAGATTCTTTTTTGATCATTGGTGTAGGAATAGACGAAATGTCTGATGTTGATTTTCAAAACCATGTAACAGACTCGCTATACACTTTTTCTAGACACTTGATAAATGATAAATCCGAAAAACAAGAGTTTGTAAAGGCATTTCGTTATTGCCAGTTAGATTTCACGAATGCTGAAGGGTATAAGAAGTTAGTTGAAGTCGTTCAACAAAATGAAAAAGACCAGAGTATTGAAGAGAATCGAATGTTTTATCTTTCTGTTGCTCCTGAATTCTTTGATGTAATTGCTTTGAACATCAAGGAGAGTGGATTAGGCTCGACAAAAGGATGGAAACGATTAATGATCGAAAAACCATTTGGGCGTGATTTAAAATCTGCTCAAGATTTAAATGAAAAACTAAGCAAAGCTTTTGAAGAAGACGAAATTTTCAGGATTGACCATTATCTTGGAAAACCGATGGTTCAAAACCTTGAAGCTTTAGAATTTGCCAACCCTGTGCTGCAATCACTATGGAACAATCGGTATATTGCCAATGTGCAAATAACGGCTAGTGAAACGGTTGGTGTAGAAGAGAGAGCTAGTTATTATGAAAAAGCAGGGGCTATTCGTGATATGGTCCAAAATCATATGATGCAGCTGTTGATGATGACGGCCATGCATCAGCCAAAACAGATGAGCACGAACGATATCCGTACAGTGAAAAGAAAAGTTATGGACTCTCTTCGGCCTGTACAGAAAGATACTGTAGGTATCCACGTTGTTCGTGGTCAATATGGACCGGGGGAAATAAAGGGTAAACCTGTAGTCGGATATTTAGAAGAACCTGGAGTGAATGCTTCTTCCACAAACGATACATTTGTGGCTGCTCGTTTATGGATTGATAGTTCATTCTGGGATGGGGTGCCATTTTATATCCGGACAGGAAAAAGAATGAAGGAAAAGTCGACGCGGATTGTGATTGAATTCAAGAATCCAACGAAAAATGTGTATACTAACGAGAATCAATTTGCAGAACCCAATCTATTAGTTATCAAAGTAAGTCCAAATGAGGGTGTGTCGATGCAATTAAATAGCAAAAATTTAACAAATGGAAATTTGGAGCCGATAATTGTTGACTTCTCAGCAAGTACAAAAGACATACCAGAAGCTTATGAACTCTTAATATTCGATGCTCTGCGTGGGGACTCTACCTTCTTTGCTCATTGGGACGAAGTTGAATTATCTTGGAAATGGGTACAGCCCGTTTTAGAGGCGTTTGAGGAAAATGCCCTTCCACTCCACCTATATCAAGCCGGTTCGATGGGGCCACAAGCTGCTTCGCAATTATTGGAGGAGGATGGTTTTAAATGGTGGGAAACCAGGGGGGGAGTTTAATCCGCACCTCCCTGGAAGGCTATTGGTATGAAGAGAGCAAACCGAGGTTGGATTTGACAGATAATTGTTACGCGATTTACCCAAGGAACTTAAAGTATTTGTTGAATCCTTATGGTTCCATAAGGAGACCATGAAGAACAACAAATGGGTAGCATAATAATACACGCTATTTTTTGTAATTTAAAGGAGGAAACTCAAGTGAAAGTAGGATTAATTGGATTAGGGAAAATGGGTATGAACTTAGGAAAAAACTTAATTGACAATAAACACCGTGTAATGGCGTTTGATCTAAATACAAATACTATTGAAGAAATTAAAAAATATGGAGTTGAAGGAGCATCCAGTTTACAAGATCTTGTTCAATCATTAGAAAAGCCACGAGTTGTTTGGATAATGGTCCCACACTCCGTCGTTGATTCAGTTATTAGTGAAATCACACCATTTCTAAGTGAAGGAGATATCGTCATTGAAGCTGGTAATTCGCATTATAAGGAATCCATTCGTCGTTACGAACAGTTGAAGAAAGTTGGAGTGAGCTTTATGGATGCCGGTACTTCTGGGGGGATGGAAGGTGCTCGCTATGGTGCTTGTTATATGATTGGTGGAGATCCTGAAGCATGGAGCATTGTCGAGCCGATTTTTAGAGATACAGCTGTAGATAATGGGTATTTATATGCTGGGAAATCTGGTAGTGGCCACTTCTTAAAAATGGTCCACAATGGAATAGAATACGGAATGATGGCCGCCATTGGTGAAGGATTCGAAGTCCTGGAAAAAAGCGATTTCGATTTTGACTATGAAAAAGTGGCACGGGTGTGGAATAACGGTTCTGTCATCCGCTCATGGCTCATGGAATTGACAGAACGCGCATTTTCTAAAGATGCAAAATTAGATGAAATTAAGGGCATTATGCATTCTTCTGGGGAAGGGAAATGGACAGTTGAAACCGCTTTGGATCTTCAAACAGCTACCCCTGTTATCGCTATGTCTTTACTAATGCGTTACCGTTCATTAGACAATGATACATTTACAGGTAAAGTGGTAGCTTCCCTTCGTAATGAATTTGGCGGACATGCTGTGGAAAAATCATAAAGTCATCTGCTGTATATGTCTTTCGTTAAAATGAGCCGGAAATTCATTGGATTTTTAGTTTGGTATATCCCAAAAATTGGTAGATTTACTTAAGTCGTTGATAGTGCTAACTATGTTGATTGAAGCGGAAGGAGCGAGACTCCTCGAAAATGCATTCACATTTTCTCGTGCGGTGCCTATTCACGGATGATGATTCAACGTCCTGTGGGAAAAACAGGACAAGGGAGACCCCGCAGCCGCACAGCGCCGAGGAGGCTCCCGGCTCGCCCGCGGAAAGCGAGCACCTGGAGCCAACAGACAAGTTTAACAGAGCCAAAAAAATAAAACAATATTGAGGTGTGACATCATGAACGTATTGGATGCAAAAATCATTAACACACAATATGGTTTAGAAACCTATTTAGACATGGTGAAGAATATCGAAGTAAAAGAACTCCATTCTCCATCAGATAATGAGCCCTTTTATGAAATAGTATTAGGGATAGAGTATTTTCTTCTAAGGGACGGAAAATACTATGATAGTGAAAGGAATTATTTTCGGATTCAAATGAGCGAAGATTTTAATTCAATCACGTTAAGAGAGACAGATACCGAAAGTTTATTTGCTGTCAAAACCGAACACGAGAGAGACTCAACTAAGCTACTGGTTGGAGAATGGCTTATAAAAACCAATGCTTTCAAGCAAGTAATAAGTGAACTGATCCAACAAAAGAAAATGGAGAATGTTCAAAATGAGGGAGACACTCGAAAAGTATTAGGAACGATAAGATTCTTGGAAATATTACTTGAAATCAAAACAGAAGACATACTAAGTGCCGATGTAGAGAGGGACCATTGAGTTTTCTTAATACTAACTATCTTTTAATGTACGCTATTGATAATTACACGGTCCCACTAAGGATTTTTCAAAATTGAAAAGGGGGAGTTTAAATGTGTTTTTAAAAACTTCCCTTATATACTGTAGAAAAGGAGAATGCACTAACATGAAACGTTTTACTATGCCGAGAGATCTTTTTTACGGAGAAGGATCTCCGATTGAAGCAGCTAAGCTAAATTTGATTGAAAGGGGAAGTAATGTATGACTATTTCGTTTGATTACTCCAATGCATTAGCATTTATGAAAAAGAGTGAAGTAGATAATCTAAGTGAATTTGTAAAAGTGGCTCATAAAATGCTACATGAAAAAACAGGCCCCGGCTCTGATTATCTTGGTTGGGTCGATTTGCCACTAAACTATGATAAGAGTGAATTTGAAAGAATTAAACAAGCTGCTGAAAGAATCAAGAACATTCAGACGCAATGGTTGTAATTGGTATTGGTGGTTCGTACCTGGGGGCAAGATCGGCTATAGAATCTCTGTCCCATAGCTTTCATAACCAGATGAACAATAAGACACATGTTTATTTTGCCGGTCAGAATATCAGTTCTACTTATATATCTCATTTATTTGAACTATTAGAGGGGAAAGATATCTCTGTTAACGTCATTTCTAAATCAGGAACAACGACAGAGCCAGCCCTTGCTTTCCGTATTTTCCGTGACTATATGGAGAAAAAATACGGAAAAGAAGAGGCGAGAAAACGTATTTTTGCTACTACAGATCAGAAAAAAGGCGCATTAAAAAAGCTTGCGGACGAAGAAGGATATGAAACGTTCGTTATTCCGGATGATGTTGGTGGAAGGTATTCTGTGCTAACAGCAGTTGGTCTCTTACCAATTGCCGTAGCAGGACTTGATATTGATCATATGATGGAAGGGGCAGCAGCAGCAGCCCGTAAATACAACAATCCTGATTTATTGACAAATGAGAGCTATCAGTATGCTGCGGTCCGAAATGTACTCTACAATAAGGGAAAAGCAATTGAAGTGCTTGTTAACTATGAGCCCTCCCTTCACTACGTATCGGAATGGTGGAAGCAGCTGTTTGGGGAAAGTGAAGGAAAAGATCAAAAGGGGCTATTCCCTGCTTCCGTTGATTTTTCAACGGATTTGCATTCCATGGGGCAATATGTACAAGAAGGTCGACGAAACCTTTTAGAAACGGTTTTACAGATTAAGAAACCTCGAATTGAAGTGACTATTCAGGAGGATCCAGAAAATATTGATGGATTAAACTTCCTGGCAGGTAAGACGATGGATGAAGTCAACAAAAGTGCATTTCAGGGTACCCTTATGGCCCATATAGATGGAGAAGTACCTAATCTCGTGATTGAACTGGATGAAATGAATGAATACACTTACGGTGAGATGGTTTACTTTTTTGAGAAGGCATGTGGGATTAGTGGCCATCTATTAGGAGTTAACCCATTTGACCAGCCTGGAGTCGAAGCATACAAGAAGAATATGTTTGCTTTACTTGACAAACCTGGTTTTGAAGCAGAAAAAGCTACTCTCATGGAGCGTTTATCAAAATAATTATATCTGATTGGTTTTGTATTAATAAAAAGATTGTTACCAAAAACCATATTTTTTGTAACAATATTTATGAGAAATACTGATGCTTGATTTTACTAATTTTATAGGTTACCAAAAATAATTACCAAAAGTTTTACCAAATACTTTTACAAAAATGATGTCTCTTGTACAATTAGATTATTAAATTGTGCAGGAGGCTTCTTTATGATAATCGGTTATGCTCGAGTTTCGACAGTTGACCAAAATTTAGACCGACAAATTATATTACTTTCTGAGTACGGCTGTGAAAAAATGGTTCAAGAGAAATTTACTGGGACTACAAAGGATAGAGATGGACTTAACTCATTGCTAGATGTAATAAGGAAAGGTGATACCGTTGTAGTAGAAAGTATTTCACGCTTAGGGAGAAAAACACTTGATATTCTTTCTATTATTCAGCAATTCGAGGATACTGGTGTAAAGTTCGTTTCTATTAAGGAGAACATGGATACAAGAACATCAACAGGAAAAGCCATGTTTCAAATGATGTGTGTCATCGCAGAGTTAGAAAGAAATTTAATTGTAGAAAGAGTTAAAGAAGGGTTAGAAGCGAGTAAAAGAAGAGGAAAAAAACTAGGAAGGCCTAAAGTGGATCAAGGGAAAATTGAAATAGCCTTGAGGATGTATGACAGTAAAGAATACTCGGTAAAAGAAATTGTAGAAGGTACAGGACTTTCACAGGGATCATTATATCGAGCGATTAATAAAAGAAAACTAGAGAAGCAAATTAAAAATCTCTTATATTTTTAGGGAATTATGTGACGGACTAGGGCAGCTACTCTGTCACCACCCCCAACTTAATTTGAATGGAGTTGGTAATTTGGCATCTATAGAACGTACGGCTTATCCAAGATTTAAAAAACGTCCTACTTCAAAAGAACTTCGTGATGTTTACTCCCCTACACCTGAAGAAAACCAATTTGCGCATAAAGTTGCTAGAGGACCTGTTTCAGTTCTAAGTCTATTAGTTATGTTAAAGTCTTTCCAACGACTTGGTTACTTACCTCTACCGAAAGATATTCCTGTAGAGATCATGATTCATATTCGGACCTGTTTGAATCTCTCTGCTAGTGTTGAACCGAATTACAATAGTAAATCAATTTACCGACATCAAAAAGCAATTAGAGATTACCTCAATGTACGTCCTTATGGAAAAGAAGCCTTACATATTGCAACTACTTCAATTTATAAGGCTACACAGGTAATGGACAATCCAGCCGATCTTATCAACGTATCCATTGAAATATTAATAAAAGAAAGGTGTGAATTACCTGCTTTTAGTACATTAGATCGATTGGCTCGTCGTATAAGAACATTAGTGAATCACCAGTTATTTAATTCAGTATTTTCAAAATTGACTCCTGAAATTGAGCGAAAATTAGATCAATTACTAGTTACTAAAAATGATAATCGGACTTCTGAATATAACTTATTAAAAGAAATTCCAAAAAGCGCAACACTTTCGCATATGAAAGAAATACAAAATAGGTTACTTCTGTTAACTGATTTTATAGAAGAAATTGATAGCTTACTAGAGGATATTCCAAATTTAAAAATTAAACACTTCGCTTTAGAAGCAAAAGCGCTTGATGCATCAGAATTAAAAGACTTTAATTTAGCTAAAAGATATATGCTGCTACTTTGTATGATTTATCGCTCAAAAATTTCAGCTATAGATAGTTTGGTAGAGATGTTTCTCAAAAGAGTCAGAACTATACATAACAAAGGCAAAGAGGAGCTAGAACTTCTTCGAGAAAAACATAGATCAAAAACTGAAAATCTTATATCTGTTTTGGCGGAAGTCTTAAATGCCACAAGTATAAATGAGAACGATACCTTGACTGGTCAGAAAATAAGGGAGTTATTAGGGAGAAGAGGTGGTATCGACGCATTAAAAGAAGATTGTGAATCAATTTCATCATATAATGGCAATAACTACCTTCCTCTTTTATGGAAGTTCTATAAAAGCCACAGGAAAACTCTTTTTAGATTGATTAGTATGATTGAAATTAATTCAACCACACAGGATCAATCACTTTTAGAAGCTTTACAATTTTTACGTGATAATGAGAACCGAAAAATTGAAAATCTACAAATAGATTTGGATCTTTCATTTGCTAGTGAACAGTGGAAAAAAACGATTTATGTACCTAAAGAAAATAACTTAATCCATCGTAAACACCTTGAAATCTGTATTTTTTCCTATCTTGCAAGCGATTTAAAAACGGGAGACCTTTGTGTAAAAGGATCAGAGAATTTTGCTGATTACCGTGAACAGCTCCTTTCTTGGGATGAGTGTAAACCTATGGTAGATGAATACTGTAAGGAACTTGGCTTTTCTTCAAATTCAGGGGATTTTGTTCAACAATTAAAGCTCTGGCTAGGAGATACTGCACAAAAAGTAGATTTAAACTACCCTGATAACGGCCAGGTAATCATTAATGAAAATGGAGAACCAACGTTGAGAAAAATAATGAGAAAAGAACAACCTCAGACAAGTAAGGCGTTAGAGGTAGTTATTTCTCAACGTTTACCTGAACGAAATGTCTTAGATATTCTTTGTAATGTAGAACATTGGACAAATTGGACACGGCATTTTGGACCATTATCTGGTTCAGATCCTAAGCTTGAAAATGCAATGGAACGTTATATCATTACTTCTTTTGGATACGGATGTAATTTAGGACCAACACAGACTTCTAAGCACATGAAAAAAGCAGTAACCCCACACATGATTTCATTTGTAAATCGGCGACATATTAATGCATCTAAAATAGACGAAGCTATTCGTAATATTTTAAATCAATACAATCAATTTAGTTTGCCTAGACTATGGGGTGATGGAAAAACGGCTGCTGCAGATGGAACAAAATTTGATCTCTACGAAGAAAACTTAATCTCTGAATACCACATTCGATACGGAGGTTATGGGGGGATTGCATATCATCATGTTTCAGATACTTATATTGCACTCTTTAGTCACTTCATTCCATGTGGAGTTTGGGAAGCAGTTTATATTATTGATGGTTTGCTGAAAAATAAATCAGACATTCAGCCCGATACGTTACATGCTGATACGCAAGGTCAATCAACGCCTGTTTTTGCACTTGCACATTTATTGGGGATTAATTTAATGCCTCGTATTCGAAATTGGAAGGATTTAAAATTTTACAGGGCTGATAAGGACACAAAATATCACCACATTGATCAGTTGTTTAGTGATACCGTTGACTGGGACCTAATTGAAACACACTGGCAAGATCTGCTCCAAGTGGTTCTTTCTATAAAAGCTGGTAAAATATTACCCTCTACACTACTTAGAAAACTAAGTAACTATAGTAGAAAAAACCGATTATATCAAGCTTTTAGGGAATTAGGAAGGATTGTAAGAACTGTATTTTTGCTTAAATATATTTCTGATATAAAACTAAGAGAGCAAATTGGTGCTAGTACAAACAAAGTCGAAGCATATAACGGCTTTTCCAAATGGCTATTTTTTGGTGGCGATGGGATCATTTCAGAAAATGATCCAGAAGAACAAGAAAAGCGAATTAAATATAATGATTTAGTTGCCAACGCAGTAATATTCCAAAATGTATGTGATATAACACTTATTTTGTGGGAACTTTCTAAAGAAGGCTATGTATTTTCAAAAGAAGATATTGTCATGCTTAGCCCTTATCTGACTAGGCATATAAAACGTTTCGGAGACTATATGATCGATTTAGAAAATATTCCACAACCAATCGAGGGAGATATTCCTGTATAGTATATAAGAAAGTAAAGAGCAAGAAAGGGTTATAAATGGTAAACAATACCATACTATGACCCTTTTTTACATGTATCTCGGTCGTACCCCTTTAATAATTTGATTATTAGTACTCCTTGCTATCTTGTGATAAAAACCTACTGCTTTCTGTTTGTTCCCATTTCCTTTTTTGTTACTTTTGTTAATTCAGTTGTTAATTTGTCAATTTGCTGCTGCATCTTTTCAAACTTTTCATCTAATTCTTTTTGATCTTGTTTTTCTTTTTCTGAATTAATGATTTCCTCATCTATAACTGTTATCGCTTCTATAGTTGCAATGCCTTCTTCAATAGTAGTAAGAATAGCAGTTATTAGGGCAAGTCTAAGGCTAGAACTTATTGGCGATTGATCACTTTGTTCTGACTTTGAATTGGTATTATTCATATAATTGCCCCCTTTATCTGACATTGTTAGAAAGGTTTACATTAAACCTATGCTTTAGGTTCTGTAGTAATACATTTCCTTTGAATATTACTTACCTTGAATAAAATAGAAAAATAAAGGAATTTCAATTAGCAATTAATTGCGTAGTTCGTAGAGATTGTAAATCATTATCTTCACACCAAGCTAGTGTTCTTCGGTAAATGGAAGTAATTGAAATACCTTTGTTGGACAAGAATATTTTTTTACTTGGTCTTGGATTGCTAGGTCAACTTTCACTTTGCTCTTATCAGTTCTTTTCATTCGAACCAGTCCTCTTAAACCTAGTTCTTGATATTTCTGAATCCAATAACGCAAAGTGCGAATTGAAATGTTTTCCTCAACGCTAATCTTTTCTAAATATTTTGGCTTTTGTAAATATGGATAGATAATTAAATATTTTCTGTGTGCTTCCTCTAGTTGTATTTCTGTACATTGAGTTAAAGAATTTATTTTTTGCATTGTCTTTTGTCACTCCCTTTTTTTGGATTCCTGTCCATTGTTTCATATTTTTTATTCAATGTCTATTTAGGGTAAACCTTAAACAACCACTTAAGCATTATTGTTAAGATTAGGTTTTAAGTGTATGATTAGGGTGTCTATTAAATAGATTTGTAAAAGGAGAAAATTACGAAATGAAAGTTGCTTATGCTAGAGTTTCTACTGAAGATCAAAATTTGGAACGGCAAATTGAAAACTTGAAAAGTTTTGGCGCAGAAAAAATATTTACAGAGAAGAAATCTGGTGCTGCAGTAAATAATCGAGAGCAATTCCAAAAAGCTCTTGATTTTGTTCGTGAAGGAGATTATTTCATGGTTGAAGCAATTGATCGACTAGGAAGGAACTACAATGAGATTATTGAAACGGTTACTACTTTAAAAAATAAAAATGCAGGTTTGATCGTGACGAGTATGCCTATCTTAGCTGAAGCTATTGGAAACCCCTTGTTGGACCGATTTATGAAAGATTTGATTGTTCAGATTTTGGCGATGGTTGCAGAAATGGAACGGACAGAAAGTAAACGTCGTCAAGCCCAAGGTATAAAAATTGCCAAAGAAAAAGGAGTTTACAAAGGGCGTCCGTTACTTTATTCACCTAATGCAAAGAATCCACAAAAGCGATTAGTCTATCAAGAAGTCGTAAGAATGTTGAAATCCGGAACCCCAATTAAGCAAATCGCAGAAAAAAATGCCATTACTCGATCAACTGTTTATAGGATTAAAAAGGAGCTCGCAGAATAGAAATCTACGGGTTCTTAAACTATTTAATAGTAGTAGCGTCAGGAAATGCGGATTTACAACATTAAGGAAATTCAAATATAAAAAAAGCCTAATTTCTCGGTGTTGTAAGTGAGAAATTAGGCTTTTTTTACTCATGAAAAGCGCCCGATTGCTGAATAACTTAACTTCTATACATAAACACCCCCAAATTTTTCTCCCTACAACAAACTATTTTTTTTGCCATTTATCTAATTTTGGATACATCTGTAACAAAGCAACCTATAAATGTTTACAATAATTAAAAGAAGGTGTTCAAGTTATGGATAATGAACTGAAAGCAACGTTTGGTTCTTGGGTCCAAGCGATTGGAACAACCCTTTCAGCTATCGGAGCTACACCTTCCAAAAATATTTCCGATACTCTGCTTGGAGATTTAAATCTATGGGGAAATGTATTACAAGCAACCGGAAATTCATTAGTAGCAGATAGTGAAAAAAACTTTACCCTTGAAAAGATAGGCAACGAAATTCAGGCAATAGGAAATTCAACGGTCATTGTAGGGATATTAATAAATTTTAGCGAAAAAACAAAAAAGGAATTAAACATAAAAGGAAATTTACTTCAAGCAGTTGGTGGTGGAGTATCTCTTGCTGATGCTCTAGGCCGTGAACCTACTGTAAAAGAGCTTTACAGCATATATGGAAACCTTCTACAAGCAATTGGTAATGCATTACAAGCACTTTCAGGTATCAACGAACTAAGGAACAGGGAGGGGCAAGAACTGAATGTGGTCGGAAGTTGGATCCAAGCCATCGGTTCCATCATTTCAGCTTTAGGCCAAAGTAAGTAATTTTGAATATATAGTTTACATTGTAATGGAAAAGCGTATTTAGCTTGGATAATAAAGGAGATAAAATATGGATATCGAATCTAGTTCTATCTCCTTTTTGGGTATTTATTACTTAAATAGTTACAGGAATTACTTTTGGTAAGCTAGCGGAATAACTTATATTTCGAGTTCACCTTACTTTGCCAAAGAACAAAATTTATTTTGACCATGTTTATTTTTTTAGATCTTTAAGGCAATACCTTTAACGGTCTCATCATTTCATTATCCTCGTGTTCAAGCATATGGCAATGCCATACATATCCAGGCCCAAGGCTAGGGTCGAATGGAAAGGGACTGCCATCCTGGGAAGTAAACCGAAATCTTATCGTTGTCACTTCTCCCGCATTCATTTGTATGGTATCCTTCCACCCTTTCTCATTGAGTGGAGGTGCAATAGGTTGACCTTGTAAATATGCGTCTATTGGTGGTGTCTTAGGCTTAACAAAATAAGGTGTGGTGCTAGGAGGCGTCGTTTGATTTAGTTGCATCCAGTCTTTCAAATAAGCGTCAGAATGGAATTTCTGGCGGCTAACGAGCAGGAACTGAACGAGATGAAGATGGATTGGATGGGTGTCATCGGTAAGGTTAACAACTTGCCAATCTTCTGTCGTTCCTGCCTGAGGCAGCTCAGAAACGGGATTACCCCACAGTTGGCCATCTAACGTAACTTTCAAGGGACCATTAGGACCCTCCAGTTCGAATAAAGTCAAAGTTCTCGTTTTTGTTGGCTTTAATTGAGGAATGCTGTTAAGAACAGGTGGCAATTTCTTTGGCGGTAAGACAGTTTCATTTATGACTGTAAATTGCATAATTTGACCAACAGTTTGTGGGTCTGCCGGTGTTCCATCAGGGAACGGGGCGTTAGCAGTATTCGTTAAAATAACGGTTGTACCAGGAGCTAAAGTAGAGAAATCAATAAGGATATCTGCTCGTTCTGCCGGTGAAATCAAAAGTGAGGAAAGTTCTACAGCTTGAGGTAAATAACCTCCATCGGTGCCAATCTGGATAAATTTCTGTTTATTGGAAAGCTGTAAACGATAAAAACGAGCATTTGAACCATTCAGAACACGAAAACGGTATTGTTGAGGTTTGACATTAAGGTTCGGCCACACCTTACCATTCACCATTATCGTGTTTCCAAAAAACTCTGGTACCACATAAGGATGAATACTTGGGTTAGCCCCCATATGATCATAGAAAAGAGAACCATCAGTATTAAAAGATCGGTCCTGAATGTTGAGTGGAATCTCATTTTCTCTACTAGGAAGAAACGGGACAATGGGGTCATTCATATCACGGAGCAAATAGAACCCTGTAAGCCCGGCGTAATTATTCAATCGAGTCATTCCCATGGTATGGTCATGATACCAAAGAGCTGTAGGCTGTTGTACATTGGGGAATGTATAGGTATTAGTTATGAAAGCCATACCGGTCCTTCCATCTGCAGTAAACCAAGCATCAGGATAACCGTCAAAATAAGATGGATGCTCTCCTCCGTGCAAATGAGGGACAATAGGTACTGGTTGCTGTGCTAGGGGAAATCCTGGTGGAAATGATGGAAATGGTGGTAGAGGAACTGACATGGAATTTGGATTTGCCCAATCGAGTGTCGGATCAACCGGAAGAAAATGGGGACCAGTAATGTTGTTTATCCATTGAACATGTACAGGAATTCCTCGAATGGCTTCAAATGTGGAACCTGGAGCACTTTTATAGTAAACCGCTCTTCCCGTGTACGGGTCCTGTATCATACCACTGTAACCAAAAACTTTCGTGGTACCGAATCCAGGCGGTAAGATTTGCTGCTGGAATTCACTTGCTTCAATTTTATACGCATGCCCGATCACTTCACCAGATATTGGCTGTCTAAGAATAGTAGGCATATATACCGGTGGGATAACGAGTTGATTTACGAATTTAGGAATCCTTTTAGGATCTAAAGGTTGTACCATTTCATCCTCTCCTCTTCATATCACTACGGTATATGCAGGAAAGGAGCATTTCATGCGTATATTCATACTAGAATAATCTATTTACTTGAAAACGTTCCTCAACAATCTGGCCCTTTAATGGAATATCATAACTGTTGTTTTAACCACTTAATTTTAAGTTGAAGAACTTTATTTTAACTTATCAGCTATCATTTTAAGATAACTTTTTTATTACTTATAATGCAAAATAGCGATTAAAATTGGTGCAAAATAACGTCTAAAGTGACAATCATAGTTAAGAGCGTCTCATAAGACTTGTCTCAAAAACGAGGTGATATTTTGCGGAAAATCGGTTATATACGTGTTAGTTCGACCAGCCAAAATCCTTCAAGGCAATTTGAGCAGCTAAATGAAATTGGAATGGATATTATATACGAAGAAAAAGTTTCTGGAGCAACAAAGGATCGCGAGCAACTTCAAAAAATGTTAGAGGATCTACAGGAAGATGACATCATTTATGTTACAGACTTAACTCGAATTACTCGTAGCACACAAGACCTATTTGAATTAATCGATAACATACGGAAAAAAAAAGCAAGCTTAAAATCACTAAAAGATACATGGCTAGATTTATCAGATGATAATCCATACAGCCAATTCTTAATTACAGTAATGGCTGGTGTTAACCAATTAGAGCGAGATCTTATTCGTATGCGACAACGTGAAGGGATTGAGTTGGCTAAGAAAGAAGGAAAGTTTAAAGGTCGGTTAAAGAAATATCATAAAAATCACGCAGGAATGAATTATGCAGTTAAGCTATATAAAGAAGGAAATATGACTGTAAATCAAATTTGCGAAATTACAAATGTGTCTAGAGCTTCATTATATAGAAAGCTATCAGAAGAGAACAAATAGTCCTTCCTTACCCCATATTCCAGAAAAGGCCATATAGTTGAATAAATAACTTTTTGTCACGTGATTTTTGATTCCATCACGAGTGATTTCTTAAAAGTTAACAACTATTTTTTGAATGAGCTGCATTTTTCAACGAAAGGATGAGCTTCTAACCGTTAAAAGTAAACATATTCAGCTTGTGGTGCATATACTGGATTGGTCCTTTATATAGGGTAGTAAATAAGATATCTAATCCTTTATTCTTCAGAACATAAACTTTAAATTTAGGGGGAGATTAGTATTGCAAACTGCACAGCAAACAATGGTTAGTATTCCATTCCCATCAGTATGGGGTATCCATGCTGCTATAGCTGGTAAACCAATCGTTTGGGGCGTACTCAACATTAACTCTATTACAGATAACAGGGTAATTGGTACGGTTAATTTTCGTGGTACACCTATTCCTATTAGTGGATATTGGGATGAGAATACTAAACAGATAAGATTTGATTCACCTTATGCTATGTTCTCCGGTACATTAACTATCATTGATGATGCTACAATTAGAATTCGACATTTTATTTTAAATGGACGATTTATTATGAAACCTCCTTCTTTACAAGCAGGCGAATACGGAACATGGATTGCTACAACCGATAGAGCTCTTACCGGATATCCCGTAATTAGTGGTACCTTGCCCCCTGTTGGAGTCTTTTTAACATCAAATATACTTAGTCAGCTACAGCAGAATTATGTAAGATTTTAGGTTTAAATGGAATAAATGTAAAACGGACCTCCATTTTTGTTTTTCGATCCATTTCCAACGTTTAAATTCCTGTGACAAAATAAACTAATTACAAAATTATTTTGGGTGTCTCATAAGAAAAGGTATCTAAACAATTCCTTCGTATTCCAAACGTATACTCGCTACATAGTTTGGACATGTTAAGAGAAACAGAAGGAGGGATTCCAGTTGGAGTGGATTTTTTATCTATACCTGTTAAATATGTTCTTTATCTTATTCATAGCAATTTGGGAAGTACGTAGGCCTGCCAAGGCATTGAATTGGATAATAATCGTCCTTCTTTTGCCAGTCATTGGTTTCTTGCTTTATCTTAGCGTATCAAACCCTAAGTTTATTCATCGAAAAAGATTGAACTCTTCTAAAAATGAATCTAACAAATTACCTGAGACATTCGGTGATTCAGCATCGGTAATTGCCGATGCTTTACGGCATTTCACTGTGAATGGGCTTCGAATGGGCCAAGTCCAAGTGTTTAACAATGGAATAGCAAAATATGAACAACTCCTTGAATCCCTAAAAAAAGCCCAAAAAACAATTGATCTGGAATATTTCATATATCGGAATGACCAAATTGGTAATCGCATCACAGAACTGCTAATCGAAAAAGCAGTAAATGGAGTGCAGGTTCGTTTTATGAGAGATGGCTTGGGGAGTTATAAATTCCCGCGTGAAAAAATCACGCAGATGGTGGAAGCAGGGATAGAATGCAGGACAATATTTCCTTTACGATTTCCCTGGATTTTGTCCAATTGGAATTATCGGGATCATTGTAAGATGGCCATAATCGACGGAAAGATAGCTTTTAATGGTGGCATGAACGTAGGATATGAATATACAGGATTGAAGCCTGACGTTGGCTTCTGGCGGGATACTCATTTGCAAGTCATAGGAGAAGCATAAGTCGATTTGCTGACTGTCTTTGATGTTCATTGGGAAATCGCTGTGCCGGAACGGATAAAATCAAAAACAAATTTGAAAACAAAATCAAAGGTAACGAAAATCAACTCAATCGGCAGAGCAGATCATTCCAAATGGTCAGCCGAATTGGGATCAGAGTTGAGCACCCTTGATGATAAAGAAATGGACATATCCGCAAAAACTAGGACATTGCATAAAGCGTATATCCATACGTTGGAAGGAAACCCTGGAATTCCTACCCCAGTCATTCGGCAAGCTTACTTTATATGTATAACACAGGCGACCAAGACTATTGATTTAACAACACCCTATTTTGTACCAGAAACGGATATTATCATGGCATTAAAGACAGCAGTAGCTCGTGGTGTGCACGTAAGATTGCTGGTTCCTCGCCACATTGATCAAAAAAGCGTGGGCTATGCAAGTCGTACCTATTACGGGGAACTTATAGAAGCTGGGGTCCAAATCTACCAGTACAATAAAG
>NZ_CATNHG010000124.1:0-18207 GCF_950097965.1 Bacillus sp. T2.9-1 | reverse complement strand
TGTGGTTACTTAAACTCTAACAGAAATGGATTCTTTTTTCATTTATTTGATGAATGACAATTCAGCTGTGCTACGTGATAAATAAGCATTCAATAGCTTGTCAATAAGTTTTTATGAATAATTCAGGTTATAATGAATTATTTGATGAAAAATTAGATTTGCTTTTAAAATTACAGGCATCTGAAAAAGTGACATGGAGTGGAAAGCATCGTCCAAGTATTAATAATCTTGGGGTTTATCCTCGGCCAGTACAGGATCCATTGCCGATTTGGATTGGAAGTGGTGGGAACAGTGAGTCCGTTGTCCGTGCCGGTATCCTTGGTTTACCATTAGTGTTAGCGATTATTGGAGGGAATCCAGCGCAGTTTGCTCCACTTGTTGACCTTTATTACCGTGCAGGAGAGCATGTCGGCCACGATCCGAAGAAATTAACGGTTGCTTCTCATTCCCATGGATTTGTTGGAGAGACAACAGAAAGTGCTGCAGATGCGTTCTTCCCATCCACACAATATGCCATGAATGTTCTTGGAAAAGAAAGAGGATGGGGAGCCTATACAAGAGAGACTTTTGATGCAGCGCGGAGTGAAAACGGTGCACTGTATGTAGGAGATCCGCGCACGGTCGCAGACAAGATTATTGCTCTTCGCAAAAATGTAGGCATTACTCGGTTTATGCTCCACGTTCCCGTTGGCAGCATGCCCCATGATCAAGTGCTTAGAGCAATTGAATTGCTTGGAACAGAAGTAGCTCCACTTGTCCGTAAAGAAGTTGCTGAATGGGAAGCCAGATAAAGATTAGGGAATGCTTCTTAGTGAGCATTCTCTATATTTTTATCTGATACAATAAATTTTTGAAACCAGTAATTAAGAAAAGACAGGCCATATGAAATAAAGAATAAATGAATAGAGGTGAATTTCTTTAATTTATAAAAGCCTACTTTTTGAAAAAATGTATTTAATGGAAAAGCAAAAATAAGATCCATTATGAAGTTTATTAGTGTGTATAGTAGAAACTTCTTATGTGTTAAATGAAATATCCAAATATTAATCGCTACAAAAGGGCCGAATATAAATCCCAATGCATCTGCGACTAAAGAATTTAATCCGCCTTTTACTTTCCACCATTTAAAGATAAGCGATAAAAGCGTCTCGATTAAAAGAATAGACGCAGAGAAAAAAGTAACAGGAAGAAACTTTTTGATAATCGATTTCGGAAGAAACAATAAGCTTCCCCAACTAATCAGAACCATGCATATTCGTAAAAAGACAATCGACATAGGCTGTCATCTCCATTTTAAAAGTTTTTCATTAAAAATGAAATCGCTTTTATTTTCCGTGAATTTTTTGAGATTATCCTAAAAATGTATTCGAAGCGGAATGAGTATAGAAATTGTTTATGTAGTTGAGTTTTCTGCGAAGAGGGGAAAAAGGAAAAAATCCATCATTAATTAATGATGGACTGGCAGTAAGGACAGGTGATATCTGTAAGCTGCTTGAATTCAATTCGCTTAAAGTCTGATTTTTTAAAGGTAGAATACGATTTGTATTTCGAACCACACATACAGTAATTCTTGTCCTTTACAACATGTCTAATACACGGCTTTTCAGTTACAACGGTTGGATAAAACATAACATTCCTCTTTTCTAATTTTATAAGGCAAATTAGACAGGAAGATTTTTCAACAAGATATATGTATAATCTTGGCAACCCGGCTACCATAGCAATTGCGTTAGGCCCGTGGCTTTGCGTCTTTTACTTTCGTAAAATTTGCCCAAATTTAATTTTACCACTTTATTCGGTTAATTCAAGGTATAAAGTCGTATTTTTTTATTACTTTATAAAAAAATATGAGTTGATAGTCCTGATTTCCGTTCGGAATAGTGAAGTCAATAGGTATAAGGGCTGTTTTAATCGGTGTATAGAATAAAACGTTTCATCATTTTAAGTCAAAATGTAGAAGAAAGAAAAGAGGGAGTTGCTAAAGGAGTATTCGTTATGATCTCAAGAAGCAACAGAATAATCATTCCGTCGCCGAACGGGATTTCTTCTCCAGTTTGGTTACTAGCTTATAATATTTTATTAAAATAAATAGTAAAATGGGATTGATGCAAAAGGAGTAGGAGATTTTCCACCAGCCATAATGAAAATATCCCCATGGTGATGGTAATAAAGTGAACCATTCATATCCTACAATGATAAGATTCCACATGAAAATAAATAAAATTTTATATAGAATCTTTTTCTTCATCGGATAAAGATTTAGGAAAATAATATTTACAGGTGGTACCAATAGTAAAATATGAATGATTGATTCCCAATCCACCTCTGATTTACTGAAGTACCAGTAGGCATGGTATCCTACATCAATATATAAATCAAACAGCAGTTGAAAAGCGATAGTAAATATCCATATATGTAAAATTTGATTATGCGTTAATTTTTTATTCGTTATATAGGCAATAAAATTAAAGATAAAGACAGAGAGTAATAATCCAATCATAATAATCTCCTTAAGTAATCAGATAGTTATACTATTTACTGATTAAGAGGAGAATATCCAATTTTTACATACCCTCTATTTCTTCCTCCAATATATCTCGCAGCATTTTCTCTCGATATTGTAAAAAGTATTTGGTAATTTGATAATGCTCTGTATTTTCGTATTCGACTTCCTCCATTTGGTCGCCATCAAAGCTAAGAATTGTCGCATTCGGATAGCCTAATAAAATCGGAGAATGAGTCGCAATAATAAATTGGCATTCTTCGGTCTCTGCTAAATCATGGAGGATGCGGAGAAAGCTTAATTGCCGTTGTGGTGATAGCGCAGCTTCCGGCTCATCTAATAAATAAATCGCTTCTCCTTTAAAACGGTGAAGAAAGAGAGATAGAAAGGATTCGCCATGGGACTGCTGTAATAATGATTTTCCGCCATAACTCGCATATTTATTCGCACTTTCTAGTTGATCAATATGTGTAGCAAATTCATAAAAGGATTCCGCCCGCAGAAAAAATCCGTTCGTAAGCTTAGTAGGAGACCATGATAACTGTAGATATTCTCCCAAATCGGATTGGGAAGAATGAACATCATAGCTGTTATTTCTGCCACCGCCTGCTGTATTAAATTGGCATTGATAGGCAATAGCTTCAAGCAAGGTAGACTTTCCAGAGCCATTTTCCCCAACAAAAAACGTCACCTTCTTTTTAAAATCAAGGGAGCTAAAATGGCGGAGTGCAGGGATTATAAAGGGATAAGTATTTTTGGAAGGAATGCTTTCCTCTTTTAATCGAATTTGTTTTAACATCAATCCACCTCATTTCTTATTTTTTATGTCCACCAAGTAAATTAGCGCGCTTTAGGGCTGTACCCCCAGAGGTGTAGGAAACAGCACGCAAGATGGCGGTCGAGCCATAGCGATTTCGAATCGTATCGACAACATAGCCAAGCTTCCTTTTTTTCCACCCGCCTGTGTCAAATAAATCTAATTGCATTTCATAATCATTCTCTAATTTTGTAATAGAAACAGAAATTTGTCTAACCGTTTGTCCCCGGTAGTTTTCGTGAAATAATTCAAGGCAGACCTGATAAATAATCATCGTTACATTTGTTGGGTTTTCGATTGTTCGAGATCGTTGAAAACCACCGCCAAATTCATCTTTGCTGTAAGAAATTCCTAAAGTGATGGTTCTTCCTGCATGATGATTGCTTCTGGCTCTTTTTGCTACATCCTCACACATTTCAAGGAGAACGGATTTTATTTCGTGGATTTCTTTATAATCTCGCAGCAATATCTGGCTTTTCCCGTAGCTAATTTGTCCTTGCATAATGGGTGCACCAATTTCCGATAAATCAATTCCCCAGGCATGGTGGTAAAGCTGATTCCCCATAATCCCAAATTTCTTCTCAAGTAAGGTTAAATCATAGCGTGCTAACTGGCCAACCGAAAATATCCCCATATTGTTTAACGTTTTTTCTGTTCGTTTTCCAATTCCCCACATATCGCGCAGCGGGGAAATAGGCCATAATTTATGGGGAATGTCCTCATAAGACCATGTGCTTATACCACCATCTACTTTTTTCGCTTCTAAATCAAGACAAAGCTTTGCCATGAGCATATTGGGTCCGATGCCAATTGTCGAAGGCAGCCCAAACTCGCGCATAATATCGCCTTTCATTTTCTGAGCTATTTCCATTGGTGTGCCAAAGGTTTTTCCCATTCCACTTACATCAAGAAAGCTTTCATCGACAGAATAGGTATGGACAGCAGAGGGGGGCACATATCGGAAAAATAATTTCGTTATCTCGGTCGATACTCGAATGAATAGTCCCATTTTCGGATTTCGCACGATAATTCTTGGATCATCTGGTAGTTCAAAAAGTCTTGAGCCTGTTTTTATGCGAAAGTCTTTCTTCATGGCAGGAGATGCCGCTAAGACGACACTGCCCTTTTGGTCGGTATTGCCAACAACCACAAGATGGCAGGTGAGAGGATCTAATCCTTCTGTGACAGCAATAATGCTCGCATAAAAGCTTTTCATATCTACACAAAGAATGGATCTATTTGGAAATTGCGTATAATCAAACACGGTAATGCTCCTTTTATTAATCGTTTTGTATGTTTACCAAGCTGGGAAAAGGAATGGAGTGCGTATGATTATTCGTATCGAGAATACGAAGCTCTCGGTTTAGATGGTCTATAGAAGTTGTTTTTCCAGATAAACATCTGATAGCTCCATCATGAAAAATCTCAAAGTGAAGCAAAAGATTATATTCGATTCCTTCAAGTAACAGTAACTCCATTTCGCGTATTTTATCTTCTTCTAAAATAGGCATTTTTATTTTTTGTGATTCCACTAAAATCTCTTTTATACTTTGAACATGTTCAGGCATCATCATCGCTGACCATTTAATTGTGCCTCGATCGCGCAGCATCTAAATCATCTCCTTACTTTTTTATCATAACAGAACAAGTGTTCGTAATCAAGAAGGGCTGGAAAGAAATCTATTATGTAAAAATAGGAAAAGGCATGTAAAAGGGAATAATCTTGAAAATTTTACGTATCCAAAAGAAATAAAAAATTATATACAGTATGTAAAACAAGAATTGACAATGAGAAATTACCGTGCTAATATTTTGTTAATTCGAAAAAGTACATAAAAAACTCTTATGTAGAGAGGTGGAGGGACTGGCCCGTTGATACCTCAGCAACCATTCTTTTTTAAGAAAAGGTGCTAATTCCAGCAAAGCGATGATGCTTTGAAAGATAAGAGGGGGATAAAGATACACGACGAAACCTCTCTTTTTTATAAAGGGAGGTTTTTATTTTTTATTATAGAAATGAACTGAAAATTAAATAGCGCAAATAGGTGCTTATGAATTCCCATTCATGGCTTAAAAGGGAAGACCGGTTAGAATCCGGCGCGGTCCCGCCACTGTAAGGAGGAACAAATTCTCATATCCACTGTCTTAACTAGATGGGAAGGAGAGAAGGAGTGATGATCCTAAGTCAGGAGACCTGCCTATTTGTAAGTAAGCTACTCTACGTGGATATAGAGGAGGGAGAATATGTGTTGGGAGAAGAATTGTCTCAACTCTAGTTAGTGCTGAACTTAAATGAGAAATCTCATAAGAGTCTGACTCCACTGTTTATCTAGGAAGCAAGAAAGTAGAGAGCTTCTATATAGATATGTGGACGTCCGGCTCTTTTTTTGACTAACTTTTGCTAGAGATAAAAAATCGGAAATGGGGAAACAGCATGTATAAAAGTTCTAATTTAGGCTATCCAAGAATTGGAGAGAAACGAGAATGGAAAAGAGCATTGGAGCGTTATTGGAAGGGGGAGAGTTCGGAAGAAGAGCTGCTGGAAGAAACGAAAAAGCTTCGATTAAAAAACATACAAAAGCAAAAGCTTCAAGGAATTGATTTAATTCCTGTCGGTGATTTTAGTCTCTACGATCATGTATTAGATACGGCTGCGATGTTTGGGCAAGTGCCAGCTAGATTTGCTTATAATGGGGGGAAGGTTCCCTTGCAAACTTATTTTCAGATTGCTAGAGGAAATAAGTTTGCAGTAGCATCAGCCATGAAAAAATGGTTCAATACAAACTATCACTATATGGTGCCAGAGCTGGGAGAAAGAAAGCCACTATTAACAGAGAATCGCCCACTGGCATTTTTCCGGGAAGCAAAGGAAGCATTAGGAATCGAGGGAAAACCGGTATTGTTAGGACCACTGACCTTTATAAAATTAGCAAAAGGCTATGAAGAAGATAAGCTAGAAGAAACAGTGGAATCTTATCTCCCTTTATATGCACAAATTTTAACAGAGCTAGAAAGAGAGGGAGTGGAATGGCTTCAAATAGATGAACCATATTTAGTTACAGATGTCACACCAAGAGAATGGAACATTACACAGCAAATCTATCAAACATTGCAAAAGGCGGCCCCAAAATTAAAAGTGATTCTTCAAACCTATTTTGACGCTGTGACAGATTATAAAACGATTATTTCGTTACCTGTCGCAGGAATTGGTTTAGATTTTGTTCACGATGACGGAGAGAATTTAGCATCTATTCAGCAATATGGATTTCCAAAAGAGAAAGTCCTTGCTGCAGGTATTATTGATGGCAGAAATGTGTGGAGAGCTAATTTGGAAGAAAAGGGAGAGCTGCTTGCAGAAATACAGAAGGCTATCGGAAGTGACAAGATAATCATCCAGCCGTCATCAAGCTTGCTTCATGTACCAGTAACGGTGAAGGAAGAGCAAATAGATTTGATTTTAAAAGAGGCACTTTCCTTTGCAGATGAAAAATTACAAGAAATAAATACGTTAACAGAGGGAGCCAGAAAAGGAAAAGCAGTCATTCGAGCTCAAATCGATAAAAGTAAAGAAGCGATTATTAGATTGAACTCGTCCAGTGCAAGAAATAATCAAGTTCTTCAAGAAGAATTAAAAAGGGCTGCTGGCAAACCAGAAAGAAGCGATAATGCAAAAATAAGACAGCAAGCACAACAAGAAGCTTTCAAACTTCCAATTCTTCCGACAACGACAATCGGAAGTTTTCCACAGACGAAGGAAGTGCGGAAGGAGCGGTTAAAATGGCGAAAAGGAGAAATAACCAATGAAGAGTATGAGACTTTTATTCAAGCAGAAATTAAAAAATGGATAGAGATACAAGAGGATTTAGAGTTAGAAGTATTTGTTCATGGAGAATTTGAACGGACAGATATGGTGGAGTATTTTGGTGAGAAGCTAGCCGGCTTTCAGTTTACTAGGTTTGCTTGGGTTCAATCCTATGGTTCTCGTTGTGTGAAGCCACCCATTATTTATGGTGATGTCGCATATGAGAATCCAATGACCGTGAAAGAAACGGTCTATGCGCAAAGTCTGACGACTAAACCTGTAAAAGGAATGCTGACAGGGCCAATCACCATTTTGAACTGGTCATTTGTAAGAGATGATATTTCAAGAGCAGAAGTAGCGAAGCAAATCGCTTTCAGTCTCAAGAAAGAAGTGGAGGAGCTTGAGAGAAACAATATTCGTATGATTCAAGTAGATGAACCAGCTCTTCGGGAAGGACTGCCACTAAAAAAAGAAAAATGGAAGAAATATTTAGATGCAGCTGTCTACTCTTTTAAACTTGCAACAACGTCTGTGGAAAGAGAAACGCAAATTCATACACATATGTGCTACTCGAATTTTGAGGACATTATTGATGCCATTGATGCACTCGATGTCGATGTGATTTCTATCGAAACATCCAGAAGTCACGGGGAATTTATTCAAACATTTGCAAAGAAAACATACGAAAAAGGAATTGGACTTGGCGTATATGATATACATAGTCCAAGAGTGCCAACAAAAGAAGAAATTACCGAAAACATCGAAAACGCTCTAGCTGTTCTTGATCCACGCTTATTCTGGATTAATCCGGATTGTGGCTTGAAGACAAGGAATGAAGAGGAAACAATCGGTGCACTAGAAGTAATGGTAGAGGCAGCAAAGGGAATGAGAGAAAAGCTATTAGTGCAAAACCAGTGATAGATATAAAAACTTGTAACTTTTTATTTGTTGCAAGTTTTTTGTATTAGGCGCTGTTATTATTCATTGTGATTTTTTAGTAGCAGGAGAACGAATAAGCGGAGAATTTCCGACTAATGTATAGAGAAGGAGCCTAAATAGCGGATATAAAAGTAATGTTAGAATTTTCTCTGGACAAATTTGTCTAAGCTTTGCCACAAAGTTTTTAACAAAAAGCTGAATAAAATGGCCATTTCATGTATAATGTTAGTGGCTTTAAGAAATGGCAGGTAGATAAACGCGAAATACAATCAATAAAAGTTGAAGAAATGCTGTGTTTTTATCTATAATAAATAAGTTGAATGTATAAGCAGAAAGAGAGTGTTCATAATGGGTCGTAAATGGAACAATATTAAAGACAAAAAAGCTTCAAAAGATGCAAATACTAGTCGTATTTATGCAAAATTCGGCCGTGAAATTTTTGTAGCGGCAAAACAAGGGGAACCAGATCCAGAATCTAATCAAGCGCTAAAAGTTGTCCTAGAGCGCGCAAAAACATATAGTGTACCAAAACATATTATTGACCGTGCAATTGAAAAAGCAAAAGGCGGTTCCGAAGAAACATATGATGAGCTTCGCTATGAAGGCTTTGGTCCTAACGGTTCGATGGTAATCGTTGATGCTTTAACAAATAACGTAAACAGAACAGCTTCAGATGTTCGTGCCGCATTTGGTAAAAATGGTGGAAACATGGGAGTAAGTGGTTCCGTTTCTTATATGTTTGATGCAACAGCCGTTATTGGGGTAGAAGGAAAAACAGAAGAAGAAGCATTAGAGCTTCTAATGGAAGCAGATGTAGATGTACGCGATATTATGGAAGAAGAAGATTCTGTTATTGTATACGCAGAGCCAGATCAATTCCACGCTGTACAAGAAGCATTTAAACAAGCTGGTGTAACAGAATTCACCGTAGCCGAGCTAACAATGCTTGCACAAAACGATGTAACATTAGATCCAGACGCACAAGCACAATTCGAGAAAATGATTGATGCGATTGAAGATTTAGATGATGTGCAGCAAGTATATCATAACGTCGATTTAGGCGAGTAAGCTAGATAAGGATAAGGGAAAACTCACTTTTTGGTATGGAATTGGAACCATACAGAAAGTGGGTTGGAGCTTAAGCTACGATATACTATATCAAAAATCATAATATTTATGATGATAAACTAAACTCATTTTTTGTATGAAATTAAATTCATATGGAAAGTGGGTTTTTTGTTTGTTATTAGATGATGTATACTGAGCTGTTAGAGTTACAGATCACGCTGGATACAACGAAGGTAATGGAGTTACTTATAGACCAATATATGCGAGCGAATTCAATCCAGCATCTAGTGTACTTTATAAAGACAATATCGAACCATTCTCAGAGAGTGGTATGGATATTGTAAAAGATCATCCGGTATTCACATATTTCTTGAAAAGTGATTTAAATGAAGGTATATACGACAATAAACAAATAGGTTTTATTGCAGAAGCGGCACCTATGCTTAGAAAAGGTGACACAATTAATATGTATAAAGGTTTATCTATGAACAGGAAAGCTACTCAAGAACTAATAACAAGGTTAGAAGAAGCTGAACATAAAATTGCTGATTTAGAAATGGCGGTGAATTGAAAATGGCTGAGAAAAAACAAGTTACTGTAAATGAACAAATCGTAATGGGGAATCTTGCTCAACAATTGGCTAATTTACAGGTGACCTTAGCAATGAAAGACGCATACATACAAGATTTAGAAGGACAATTAAATGAGTTGAAACAAACAAAGGATACTACTAAATAAAAGTATCCTTTTATTACTTGAAAGGAGTATTATAGATGCCTAATTATCCTTATCCAACATTAGGGACAAATATAAATAGAGATTACCGAAACCTTTTTAATGATAATTTAAAACGTATTGAAGTACCATATAAAAAATGTTCAATCATATGGAGAAGGTTTTCAAGCTCAAGTGGATAAATTAATTAATGAAAATCCTCAACCTTCAGAAGTTGTCGATTTACGAGTTAGTTTGAAAGGACTTGTATATCCTACTGCAAGGGTTTATATAACTTCTTTAGAGCAGCGTATCGAAGAACTTGAAAACACAATTAGTGAAATGGTAAATAACGAATAGCATAAAAAGACTCGGAGTTAAATTTCCAAGTTCTCAAAGATTTCCCCGGAAACCGCAACAACTGACAAAATGTTCTTTATTTCGAATAATTTCCTCCCTGCTATTCTCTTAATATGGTAAAATATAGAGAAATATGGGAGGTAAAGTTATGCCGTGGAATAAAAATGAGAATATTAGACAATCAGCAGAATGGTTATCTGAAAAATACAAATTAATGGATGATAAAGAAAAAATGCTAAATTCACATGCCAGTAAACCAAAAGTAAGAGGTAAAAAGCCACCAATTAGAGATGTTTTTCGTGGTGGAGTGTATTGGGTCAATTTTGGGAAAGGTAATTTGGGTGCTGAGAAAAATAAAACTAGACCTGCAGTAATAGTCTCTCCTAATCACTTAAATACTGGGGAAACTGTAGTGGTTATACCTATATCTACAAAATTCCCTTATAGTGTGGCTCATGGAAAGAAAATACCTAAGTATAAAAATCATTTCTTTTTATATAAAAATAAATACAAGGAATTAGAAGAATTATCAGCTATAAAATGTGAAGATATTAAAACTATAGACATTAGTCGTATTGGTGATTTGATATTTAATATTGAAAAGAAAGATATGAAATTATTGAAGTCCAGATTAATGTATATGTTTGGATATTAAATCTTTGACCGCCTAGCATAATATTGATAATATTGAATAAAATAATAACGTACTCTTTCATAGATAGGATATATGTTTATCTCTTGACATAAAGAAAGTTATTGTTTATTATTAGAGTATAAATTATGTTAGATCACCTTGTCGTGATCGTCTGACACCTATCTATGATAGGGTGTATTGTTTAATGGCAGTTGCTGTCATTACATTTAAAAGGACTCTTACCTTAACTGGTGGGGGTCTTTTTATTTTAAATTATAGAGAAAGGGGAATATAACCTAATCCTCATGAAAAAATGTCTCTTTTATCTAGCTTTAACTTCCAAAGAAAACCTATTATCATTAACGACTAGATAATTTAAATTATAATAAATGTTAATAACTTCATACACTAAATGATTAGTGAAAACATTGATATAGTAATATAAATAGCAGCCTTAATTTAGATGATGTGCAGCAAGTATATCATAACGTCGATTTAGGCGAGTAAGCTAGATAAGGATAAGGGAAAACTCACTTTTTGGTATGGAATTGGAACCATACAGAAAGTGGGTTTTTTGTTGTTTGAAGAAGAATATTTAAGCATATTTAAATTATTAATTTCCAAACTACACATAAATGTGTACGATTCTTGTTCAATAAACAGAGCAAAATTATTTTTCCAAATATATGTATAAGAACGTATATTCGTGTTATAGTTTCATTATAAAGTTATCTGGGGTGAGAATGATGAACTTACGAAACATCCATATGGAAGAACGAATGGAATATTATAATGTAAACGGTTTAAGTATTGCATTATTCGAAGAAGGTCAAATCAGTGGAACAAAAAACTATGGGTTACTTGAAGTGAAAAGCGATAGAAAGGTAAGTGATGATTCTATTTTCAGTGCATGTTCCATTAGTAAGTTCCTGACTGGAATAATAGCAATAAAGTTACTGGATGAAGGGCTTCTTGATTTAGATGAAAGTGTAAATGAAAGACTTGTAACGTGGAAAGTGCCTGAAAATAAATATACAAAAAATAAAAAAGTTACTTTAAGAAACTTACTTAGTCATCAATCGGGAATCAAGGACCCTGAAGGTAGTTTTTTTGAACAGAATTTAGATATAGGGTTTCCCTCGATGGTTGAATTGTTAGAGGGAAAATCCCATTATTGTAAAGTTCCTATTGAGGTGCAATTCGAGCCAGAAAGTGAATTTCATTATTCTGACGCGGGCTATTGTATTATTCAGCAACTAATAGAAGATGTAACGAAAAAGCAGTTTAATCATGTGGTAAATGAGCTAATATTTAAGCCATTGAAAATGGAAAATAGCTATTTAAATACAACGATGTTCGAGATAGGTAAAAAGGAGTTTTCTTGTGGTCATAATAAAAACGGTAAGTTGGTAGAAGAAAAATATCCTATCTACCCTTATCCTGCAGCTGCAGGATTATGGACGACTGCATTAGATTTAGCTACACTAGTCCTTGAGTTAATGAATGCATTAAAAGGAGAAAGTAAAATTGGAATTTCAAAAAGATTAGCTAAAGAAATGATAACTTCTCAAATAGGAAAAAGCTGGACTGGATTAGGTGTATTTTTAGATGGTTCCGAAAAAGAATTAGAAATTACATCTATGGGATGGGGAGTAGGTTTTCAATGTATGATGGTGGCGTACCCACACATAGAGAAAGGTGCCGTTATTATGACGAATGCAGAATTAGGTGTGCATCAATTGAAAGGGATTATTGGAGAAATTTATAAATCTCTTTTATTGTAATAAGCGTTAAATGTCTTATTGAACTAGCACTTTCTTTATTATTCCCAATAGGTTTTATCATAGGATTAAGTTTGCTTTTAGTAGGAATATTTAAGAAATCAGATACAAATAATTCCATGTGATAGATATTTGATTAAAGGAAATTGACATAAGTTGTTATTCTTTTTTTTGATTATTTCAGTAACTAAAGGGGTTAGTTGAAATAATAGAAATATAAAAGGGGAAGATAAACGATAATCAGGTTCTTTCAGTAGTATAAGATTTTGTGAAATGATGTACTTAGAGTAACGGAGGCCTTTCTTTAAAAAGAAAGTATATTTAATATATTGATAGTTCCTAATATTCCTAAAAAAGTTAGAAGAATTTATTTGTAGATGATTGTATCTGAAAATATAGTATGAATGGGAGTAGCAAACACAAGTTTTGCTACTCCATCTTTATCTAGGAATTCATTTCTCTTTGGACTAACAGGGTAGCATGGTTGAATAAGCTGAATTTTCTTGTTATTATAAAAGTGAACATACGTTCGTTTGGTTTTTTCCTAACTTTTGGGGAGGGGGCTTAGAAAATGAATAAAATCAATCAATATGAAGACATAATTGAAAAATTATTTGAATTAAAGGACTATCCTGAAAAAATCCTTAATGAACCTATTTCAGAAGGAAAGTGGTCCATTAGAGAGATAGTGGGACATTTGTTTTATTGGGATAAATTTATATTAGAAAAGATGGTACCTTTGATGGCTAACGAGATGGTTTTACCGCCTTTTCCCAATCACGATTTACATAACAAGGAAGCTGTCGCCCATTTAAAGAAATATAAAAATGTTAGGGAGATAATCGACGATTTCGCAAAAACACGGAAACAATTAGTGAAAGAGTTAAAAGAGCTTGATAGGGATATCGAATTTCATATCGAAAATGAGCCAAACTCATTTTCACCAGAAAAATTCATTGAAATATTTTTGGAACACGATATCCACCACTTAAACCAAGTGAAAGAAAAACTTAGATAATTAATGCTCTTTTAGCATAGGAATCTTCAAGGTTTTACTGGAATAGAATTGGAAAGTTAAAGAAGAATATTCTTAAAATGAGCAGAGTAGATAGGTTGTAATCTTCCGAGTATGGTTTTGTTATGTAGATTTAGGTTATTTAATGTACATAACTAAAAATTGGATGGGATTTAAATGACGATTAGTCTAAGTTTTGTTTTTGCAATTGGCTTTATTTTTATTCATTTCTTTTCTAAAGCAATGAAGTTTATCAAAGATTCACCTAGAAGTAGGTTTCTCTCCATTGCGGGAGGGATTGCTGTTTCTTATGTATTTATCCATCTATTGCCCGAATTAAGTAAACATCAAAGAGTATTGGAGCAAGCAGGAGCTAAAGGAGTCTTTCACCTATTTGAGAATCACGCCTATCTGATAGCTCTACTGGGATTGACTATTTTCTATGGACTAGAAAGAATGGTGAAGAATTCAAAAAAAGAAAGTGGTATGAAAAAAACGAAACCCGGTGTATTCTGGATTCATATAACATCTTTTTTTGTATATAATGCGCTAATAGGCTACCTTTTGATTAGAGAAACATATAAAAGTCATTGGGGGATGTTTTTCTACTTCTTAGCAATGGCGGTTCATTTTGTTACCAATGATCACAGTCTAAGGAAAGATCACAAAGAAATATATGACCATTTTGGAAGATGGTTACTGACATTGGCAATATTATTAGGATGGGTGGTTGGAGTATTTACAGAATTAAAAGAAGTTTATATCTCATTGCTCACAGCATTCTTGGCAGGTGGGATAATATTAAATGTACTAAAGGAAGAGTTGCCAGAAGAAAGAGAGAGCAGTTTCGTTGCTTTTTTTCTTGGTTTGGTGAGTTATTCTGTCTTGTTATTGCTTATTTAGCATTTATAAGGGGGTACATTAAAGAGGATTAGTCCCTTATATGTCGAATTAAAAGCATTATGAGATTGAAATGGATGGAAAGATCTAGGATGTATGAATAGCCACAGTAGAAGTAAGAAAAAAAGTTTGTGAATAAAGCATAAGGTGCGTTATTTAAATAAAAGGTAAATTATTACAACTAGAGGGAATATGAGCCTGGGAGAAAAGGTCTCCTTTTTATTTTTACTATTAATTTTCTTAAAAGGGGAATTAGAATGAATAAAAGTTGTTTTATCTGTAATAAGCATGTTGGCAATATCAAAACTTCGGGAGTAATGATTTATGAAGATGATTATGTATATGTTGGTCATATCGATAGAAAGGGAAAGCTAAACTATTTAGGTCATATTATGATTGATTTAAAAAGACATACTCCCTCACTTGCAGATATGACAGTAGAAGAAGCAAAGGCATTTGGAGTAATAATGACAAGAGTTAGTAAGGCTCTTAAGGAATCAGAAAACGCAGAACATATCTATTCACTTGTTTCTGGTAACTCTGTTCCGCATCTCCATATGCACATTGTGGCTCGTTATCCAAATACACCAAAAGAACATTGGGGACCAATGGAAGTTTATGATTGGCAAGATGCTCCAATGGGAGACAATGATCAAGTTGTGAAACTATGCAATCGAATAAAATTACATATAGAAAATAATTCATATAATAAACAAGCTTAGCGATGTATTATTAGATTTATTCAGGATAACATATTATTAAAAAGGAAAATAATACAAACGATGATTTTTCTATTTATTTCCATTATTTTATTTAATTTAATTGCCTTTCAAAAAAATAAAATAGCTAGCATGAATGCAATGTTTAGTATTTGGATATTTACCATTGCATTTCAGAACGTTTTTGATGTGATGGTCGAATTCAAGTACCATGGATATTGGTATTTTGATAAAGGTATTGATTGGCTTGGTGTCCTTGCACATACATTACTGATTCCTCCAGTAAACATCCTATTTTTAAGTTGGTTTCCTTTTGTATCCGATATGAAAAGAAAGGTAATTTATATTGCTAGTTGGACAGTGGGAGTTATCATTTATGAAGCACTTGTTTTACTTCCAGAACCTTGGGGATATTTCCATTTGGGTTGGTGGCATTTATGGTATGAATTAATTGTTGTACCTATCCTTCTACTTATCTTATTAGTTTATTATAAATGGATTGGAAAGTTAGAAGTGATACTATTGGAAAGTTATAAGTATAATAAACAGTAATACAATTTCAGTAGGATGTAATCTTTTTAGGGAATTTAGCGATGAAAGGTTAGCTGAGGGAACATGGTTAAAAAGATAATGATAAAAGAAAACTCACTTTTTGTATGAAAAGGTCATACGAAAGGTGGGTTTTTTGTATAAAAAAAGAGTTATAATGGATGGGAAATATTAACTGAAGGAGTTTTTCAAAAAGGAGGAAAAGTATGAAAAAGCTTAACTTAAAAGTATGGATTCCTAGCATTGCTATAGAAGGAGCACTAGAATTAGTTGAGTTCAAATACTCAAAGGGCTTACAAATAACGTTAGAAGATATTCAGAATAATACTTATCAAATACAATTTAATAAAGAAAAGAATGGAAATTATATTTTAGCCTGTAGATTTGCAGATGAAATGAAGCGGAGTGATTTAGCAGAACCAGCTTTTCAGGCTCGTAAAAACGAAGTGGATACAGTCAGAAAATCATGGTCCTTATATAAGGCTATAAATTCAGATTTTGTAGATTGGTATGATCAACTACCTGGTCCAGGAAGTGAGCATTATCATATAGACCATTATATTATTGTTACCTCGGATGAAACCTTTGAAATTTTGAGTGAAGTAGAACCAACCATCATTAAATTAGCTTAAAAAAAGGTGTTAGATTAAAACTATTTAAAGATTCTCGTTATAAAAAAGAGCAGTTTTACAAGTGTTCATGAATCTCCTTAGCGAAAATATAAAACGTAGGAATGATATCAGGCCAAATTATAATATATGATCCAAACTCACAATTAATCACCTAACCAAGCAAGAATGTTAGCCAAATTGATATAGTGTAAATTGCTAAAAGAAAAAGGATATCTTTTCCTTTTGTCGAATGAAAGTATGAATCTTATATTATCCCAAAAGGAGGATCAAGATGAATACAATCATTCACAGAGTTGGAACAATCTATCTACCAGTTGAGAATCCAGAGTTAGCTTCAAACTGGTATCAAGAAAAATTAGGTGCAATTGAAAATTTCAGAAATGAAGAGAAAGCCATTCTGGATTTTGCGAATCAAAGCTTCTTTCTTGTTAAATCGCAGAAAGGAGAAAAAGCAGCCTTTCAAGATGGCAAAGATAAGGAGCATTTCTTTCTGACATTTGAAGTAGACGGTATAGAAGATTTAAAGAAACTTCATTACGTGTTAATGGAAAAAGGTGTAACGGTAGGGGATATAGAGGATAGAGGACATCCAGGTAATAATTTTGTCTTTTTCGATATGGATGGAAATAAATTTGATGTATGGAGTGAGTTAAGTCCAAGTTTTAAAGAGAAATACTTGATTAGTCAGGATTAATGAAAAATTCCAATTGAAGCTGTCTTTTAGATATTAAAGAAAGGAGACGATTAAAGATTGCGTTTTGTTTCCTTTAACTAAAAAGGTTTAATTGCACCTTGTATAACACAGAAAAAGAGACCAGGGTCCCCACCAACCTGGTCTCTTTTGTTTCAGTGTTTTGAATGATTTTGAATCATTATTAGGAAATCTTAAACTTATTAATCTGCTTATTTAATCTACTAGCTAAAATGTCTAATTCTTTGGCAGCACTAGCAATGGTTTCAGTTGATAGTAACTGTTCTTTTCCTGTTGCGGATATTTCTTCTGTACTTGCTGCAAATTCCTCCACACGGGATGTTAAATCTTGAATTTGATTCGACACCGTTTGCGAACTTCCATTAACCGTCTTCATAGCACTTGCAGTTTGTTTAAAGCCGTCTACAATTCCTTCATACATTGTTCTAATTTTATCAAAAGCTTTTTCCGTAATATTTAATGCATCTCTTTGTTCATCGATTAATTTATTGGATTGTTCAATATTTGCAACAGCTAAATCGGTTTTCTCAGAAGTCTTTTCGATAATAGATGTTATCTCTCTTGCTGAATGGGAAGACTGTTCTGCTAATTTCCTTATTTCATCTGCTACTACGGAAAATCCTTTTCCAGCTTCACCAGCTCTGGCAGCCTCTATAGAAGCATTTAGTGCCAATAAATTCGTTTGTTCTGCAATAGAGGTAATAATTCCAACAAATCCTGTAACTTGATGAATCATTTCTTTTAGTTCGTTAATAGAATGATTAACTTCATTTGATACAAGAAGTGTTTCCTCCATTTTCCTCGTTTGTATATCAACGCTTAATTGGCCTTCATTGATAGAATCCAATGAATGAGTAGCTTGTTCTGCGTTTTCAGATGTTTTCGCAGCTATTCCATCAATTAAAGAACCCCCTCTGTTAGGATAGATGTCGTACGATACTTTAGTGTTATACTTTAAGTAAATAACACGGAGGTCGATCGATATGAAAGAAAAAAATGGAGTACGATACTCGAAGGAACAAAAAGAGGCAATTGTTAAACGAATGATGCCACCACATAACG
>NZ_CATNHG010000123.1:0-18229 GCF_950097965.1 Bacillus sp. T2.9-1 | reverse complement strand
GTAAGGTTTGTACTCCACACTTACGAGGTGTACAAAATTCGAATAAAAAAACAGGATTATATGCCAGTTGATGCCCCTTTTTAGGGGTTTTCTTTTCCTGAATTTAAGACGGAATAATTTGAACAAGATTTTGCACATTCCGAAATAAAGTGAAAAAAATAGCACATTATTTCAGATTTCCTCCCGGATTAATGTGGAAAAGAGTATCTGAAATATTGTGCTCGTTTACAACAATGCAATTTCTCTTTTCTTCCTGTCTTTATATGCTTCTAACTGAAATACATCTTCTTTATCAATAAATGACTGAATTCTCTCCTCTAAATCTGTAGGTAGGCTAAAGGGAATATTAAATTCTTTGTACCATCTAGCACTTAGCATCTGATATTCATTTTCCAAATGGAAAAGCTGCCTGAGGCATAATTGCTTTTTTTGAATGAAATCTGTTTGAATTTGTCCAATAAGTGAATGAAAAGCATCCATTTCACCTGTTTGTATGGCAATTTTAATAGAACTACCATAATCCATTAAACTTTTAATCTCTATTTCATCATTATTTATCACAATTTTTTCTTGGTTATTTCTTAAAACATTTCTATTCATTATCATAGACTTAGCATGTTGATAAGAAAGACTCAACTGTACTGCAGAGTTTACTTCGATCCCTATTGCAATCGTACAAGTCAAACCTAATAATTGCTGAATATTAATTTGTATTTCCTTAGCTATGATAAGTGATTCTTTTTTATTTTTTTTTAAAAGAAGGACAATTTCCCCTTTACTTGTTATATATCTGAATGCAATTCCACCACTTTTTTTGCTGAGTTGCTCATTTATTATATTTAATAGCGTAAAAAAGGTAATATCTTTATCTCCACCAAATTGCTCAACGGCTATATTACTTACTTGTAGAAGCCCAATTGTATATGCCGCTGCCTTTGTTAAACGAAATTCTTCCCACACAAATTTGTCCACTGGAACATTGTTAATAATCTGCGTTAACTTTTGGTCTCGATATGCCGGCTTCATTTTATTAATAAGTTGGTTTTTACTAAGTTTATTTATCCTTTCCATTTCCTCCGCTTTCCACTCATTCACTACCCTTATCAATGTATCATTCAGCATTTCAGGATCAATTGGTTTCAACAAATAGTCTGAGCTACCATAATGCATCGCTTTTCGCATATAATGATAATCATCATAACCGGTAACAACAATGGTTTTCCCTGCACAGTAATGCTCATCCATCCATTTTAAAAGCTGAGTTCCATCCATCTTCGGCATTTTCATGTCAGAGAATATTATTTCAGGATTTAATGATCGAATAATTTTAATGGCATCTTCTCCATTACTTGCTTCGTAAATTTCCGTAATCTCATTTCCTTCCCAATCAGCTAGTAGCTTTATTCCTTCTCTTACATGCTTTTCATCATCAACGATTAGTGCCCGCATATCCTCCCACTCCCTCTTGTAAAGATACTGGAATACGAACCATTACAGTAAACTCTTTATTCTCCACACTTTCCATTACTAAGGTAGCTTGTTCCCCATAGTAAAGCTGCAAGCGATCGTAAATATTTTTTAAACCAATTGATTCTTGTTCTTTTCCCTCCTTCATCGTTTCTCTTCGATACAATCCTTTGCGAAGAATCTCCAATTTTTCTTTTTTTACACCTCTTCCATTATCTTGAACAATAAATATTAATTCCTCCTCCTTTATATAAGAACAAATAGAGATGGATGCATCCTCCATCTCCTCGCTAAATCCATGTTTAAAGCAGTTTTCAATGATTGGTTGGAGAATCATTTTTGGAACGAATATTTCTTCCGTATCCGGTGAAATATTCATCTTTATATTCAATTCTTCTTCAAATCTTTGCTTCTGAAGACCGAGGTATGATTTAGCGTGCTTTATTTCTTTAGAGAATAGAACCATTTCGTCTCTCATATTCATACTGTAACGCATCATATCCGATAAGGACGTCAATAAGGAGTAGACCGGCACTGCCTTCATCTTTAGAGCAAGTGTTCCAATAGACTGAAAGCTATTATATAAAAAATGAGGATTTATCTGTGATTGTAATACTTTCAATTGTGCTGATTTATTTTCAATTTGTAATTTATATTCTTGGTCAATTAATCTATTGATTTGTAAAACCATTGATTTAAACCGTCTGCCAAGTATGCTGATTTCATCATTTCCTCTAATCTTAAAATCCGCCTCAAAAATGCCTTGCTCTACCTTTTTCATGTTATCGATTAAAACCTTAATGGGAGCTGTAATTTTAAAAGAGATGATTATCGTTATGACTAAAACAATGATTAAAGCCAATAAAGCAATAATCGTATTCATATATGCTGTTTCCTTTGCACTTTTGTAAAGACTAGAATAAGGAATACTTTTTATCATATACCAACTGTTATCCTGAACAGAAATGTTTTCATAAAATATTACCCCTGAAAAGTCCTTACTTTCCCAATTCATGTTATTTTGATGTGGACTGTTCTGGACTGCGTCAATCCATTCATCCTTACTTTTCTCCCCTATTAAAGCATTGTTAGAAGAATAAATAATCGTTCCGTTCTCGTTTATAATAGAAATATCTTCACTTTCTTTAACTAACCTATTCACTATTCCACCTATTTTGGAAAGATTTATATCAATAGACATAAACCCTAGAATCTCATTAGATGGCACATTTCTAATTTTATTGTGAAAAGATAGGACAGTTGATTTCTCTGAGTTAGGGATAATGGACAATCCATTATAACTATATATCGTATGTGGTGGTTCTATTAATGAATAGTTTGTTTTTCCCTGCTCTAATTTACGATAATAAGGATGCAAATAGATTGTTTGATTTTTCCCTCTTCCACTTATTCGAGAGTGATAATTTGTAAAAGAGTCTCTTCCTTTATTAATATATAAATGCATCTGTTCAATCTCAGAACGAGAATTATATACATATGCTAATACACGACGTACCTCCTCCATATTATCTTTGTTATTCTCTCCGACCCCTTGAGTCAACACATTCATGAAAGGAGTATAACGATATAATACAGTGGATATTAATGCAATATCCTCTAAGTAAGTAGTTAGTTCTTCCCTTCCTTTTACCATTAACTCTGTGTTATAAGAAAGGGACTCTTTGTTAATATTCTTTATCGTCTGATAATAAGTAAGGAGTATGCCGGTACCAAAAGGAAGAATAGTAGCAAGAAGTAAGAAAATCATCAGTTTTTTCCGTATACCCCATTTCATTTATGATCGAGAAATTTCAAACAACTTCATCGTTCCAATACACAGCACTAAAAGAAGTCATTCTATAAATTCTCTTCCCCCTCTCAAAATTGTATCCATATAAAAATAATACATAAGGATTGGTCAATATATTACACCTTACTCGTCAATGTAAACGGTTACTTGTTTTATTAATCTCATTATATTATAAATACAGGAGGTGCAGAAAGTGAATAATCAAAATAATGTAGAAAAAATAATCCCCCCCCTTGTTCAACAGTCAAATGTGAGCAGAAAACATTCACTCTCTACAAAGAGAAAGAAAAAATGGAAGGAAGTAGGGTTGTTTTCCCTTTTTGTAGGTCCAGTCTTTATTGCGTTTACAATAGTTGTTCTCGTTCCATTCTTTTCTGGTATTTATTACTCATTTACTGATTGGAATGGAATTACAGGAGAAATCAAATGGGTAGGATTGGAAAACTTTCAGTACATATTCACAGAAGATACTCAGTTTCTCCAATCTTTCAAACTCACTGCTCTGTATACCATTGTGGCAATTATTTTGACAAACACAATTGGCTTTGGTCTAGCCTTGCTTGTAACTCAAAAACTAAAATCTAGTAATTTATTACGTACGGTATTTTTTATGCCTAATCTACTTGGCGGCCTCTTACTCGGATTTATCTGGCAATTTATATTCATTAGAGGGTTTGCCTCTATTGGGGAACTAACTGGAATTCCACTATTTGAGCTCGCTTGGTTAGGAGATAAAAATACTGCCTTTTGGGGAATTGTAATTGTCAGCGTATGGCAGGGTGCAGGATATATTATGCTCATTTATATTGCAGCCTTACAAAATATTCCGAAAGAACTAATCGAAGCAGCAAAAATCGATGGAGCGAACCATTTTCAAGTCTTACGAAATATTAAAATCCCGCTCGTAGCACCGGCAGTCACCATCTGTTTATTCTTAACAACTGCATCTTCATTTAAAATATTTGATGCGAATCTTTCCTTAACAAATGGAGGGCCGTTTAAATCAACAGAAATGTTAGCGCTTAATATTTATACAGAGGCATTTGTAAATAATCGCTACGGAATCGGGGAAGCAAAAGCACTTATCTTCTTTATTGTCGTAGCAACCATCTCCATTATACAGGTTATGATTACAAAGAAAAAAGAGGTGGAATCTTGATGGAGAATAAATACACTAGCAAAACTTTATTGGTGGAAATATTCGGTATAATATTAGGCTTGCTATTTTTAATTCCATTTTATTATGTTATTTCGAATTCACTAAAATCTTTTGCCGAAATATTAACCAATACATCTGCATTACCAAGTTCACTTCATTTTGAAAATTATCTAAATGCTTTTGAAAAGTTAAATTTTCTTAAAGTATTTAGCAACTCTCTTCTTGTAACTATTGCAAGCAATCTTGTATTAGTAGTGTTCTGTTCGATGGCCGCTTACATGCTTGTCAGAACAAAAAAGAAAATAAGTAATATCATCTTTATGGCCTTTGTTGCCGCAATGATTATTCCTTTCCAATCGATTATGATTCCACTTATTAAAACAGCATCTAGCTTACACTTACTTAACAGTATTTGGGGTCTAGTGTTCATGTATCTAGGATTTGGGTCTGGGATGACAATCTTTTTATACCATGGTTTTATTAAAGGAATTCCAGTGGAATTAGAAGAAGCGGCTATTATAGATGGTTGCTCCCGATTTGGAGTTTTTTGGAGGATTGTTTTTCCATTATTAAAGCCCATTACGGTAACAATCATTATCTTAAATAGCTTATGGATATGGAATGACTATTTATTACCATCACTAGTATTACAAAATCCAGAATTGCGGACGATTCCACTTGCTACATTCTTTTTCTTTGGTCAATATACTAAACAATGGGATCTTGCATTAGCTGCACTTATGATAGGAATCATCCCATTATTAATTTTCTTCTTTTCTATGCAAAAACACATTATCCAAGGAATTACTAGCGGGTCTATTAAATAAGGAACAAAGAGGTTGTCTTCATTAATAATTTTTTTATTATAAAACTGCCTCTTCCATATAAATACGATATTTTCTATAAACAGGAGGAAATCACATGAAGTTCAAAAAAATGAAAAGGTATTCCCTACTAACTGGTATCTTAACTGCTTCCCTTCTTTTTGCAAGTGCTTGTTCCAATGAAGGGGCTTCAAGTAATAATGAATCTAGTAAAGATGATAAAGTTGTCGTTGACTTATTTAATGGGAAAGTAGAAATAGCTGATCAATTAAAAGCACTAACAGACCAATATACAAAAGAACATCCAAATGTAACATTTAATATTGAAACAGTCGGTGGAGGTGCAGATGGGACAGCAGCCTTAAAGGCGAAATTCGCGTCTAATACTGCTCCTGATATTTTTGGAAATGGTGGATATCAAGAGGCGGTGACTTGGCTAGATAAATTAGAAGATTTGTCGGATCAGCCATGGGTAGATGACGCTTATGAAAGTGCGTTAGTGCCAATGACGGTTGATGGAAAAATCTATGGCCAGCCTGTGAATCTAGAGGGATACGGTTTTGCCTACAATAAAGAGTTATTTAAAAAAGCAGGAATTACCGAATTACCAACTACTTTTTCTGAGTTAGAAACTGCTGCAGAAAAATTAAAAGCTGCTGGCATTACTCCTTTTTCAATTGGGTATGGAGAATGGTGGGTATTAGCTAATCATGGACTGAATGTACCCTTTGCTTATCAAGATGATGCAGATGCATTTATCAAAGGATTAAATGATGGCTCTACAAAAATCGCAGGCAATGAGCACTTTAATAATTTTTTTGATTTACTAGATTTAACTATAGACTACGGTAATAAAAACCCGTTAACAACAGACTATAATACACAAGTAACTTTGTTTGCAACTGGTGAAACAGCAATGATTCAACAAGGTAACTGGATTCAACCAATGATAGATAAAATTACTCCTAACTTAGAAGTAGGTTTTATTCCAATGCCATTAAGTGATGATGAAGCAAAATCAGATAAGCTAATGGTTGATGTACCTACAAACTGGGTCGTTCATAAAGATGCCCCTGAAAAAGACAAAGAAGCAGCATTAGATTTCTTAAACTGGATGGTAACTTCCGATTTTGCAAAAGAATCGATTGTAAAAGATTTCAAATATGTTCCAGCATTTGAATCAATCCAAGCAACCGCAGATGACATTGGTCCATTAGGGGCTGAAATCCAAAAGTATTCACAAGAAGGAAAAACCTATACATGGCAGTTTATGAAATATCCTGATGGTGCTGGTCAAGAGTTTGGAGCTAGTCTTCAAGCATATGTAGGAAATCAAAAATCACGTGAGGAAACAATGAAAGCATTAGATGATACGTGGGAAAAACTTAAAAAATAGACTAATAAGAGAGAAATACTAAACACTATCGTAAGTTATTCCATTCCAGTTAATCTTAACAATTTATTTATAATTTATTGATAGTTTCGTCATATATTATTCATAATATATGGGTATGATAATTATATAGTCATTAATAGCTTTTTCAAGTCCCCCCTTGAAATTGATAGATTTAAGGAGTGCCTAATAGCACTCCTCCTTTTTTGCATATAAATTCTCCGCCAAAATAAAAAAAGACTCTTCATAATAAAGAGTCTTGCATATTAAGATAAAAAGTAATAGTAAATTAGTTCAATATTTTTATTTTCACAGTTTTGCGTCCCCAAGCCTTTGCTTTTTTGGTTGAAGGCATTAAAACATCTATTTTATGTCCCTTAATAGCCCCACCAGTATCTCCTGCAATGGCTTCTCCATATCCTTCTACCCAAACTTTCGAACCTAATGGGATGACAGATGGATCGACTGCAATTAACTTCATATTCTTATTCTTTTTTATATTATATCCAAGTGCTGTATAATCAGATTTTGTATCTTCATGACTATAAGCAGTAGCCGTTACATAAATAACATCTTTATTACTAGAAGACTTGCTAGTCGATTTACTAGAAGATGCTTTACTTGATACACTTGCCACTTTACTTGTTGAAGCTGCCTTCCCTGCATTATTCTTCTTTGCTTCTTTTTGTTCTTGCTTTAATGCAGACTCTGCTTCACTAATTTGTGCAAGCACGGCATTTTTTTCGCTTTCAGCTAGTTCCACTTCTTTTGAAACTGCCGCAAACTTTTTCTGCACAGCTGAAAGTGCTTCTTGTCTCTTAGCTAGATTTTGTTGCAGATCATTTTGAGAAGCAGCTAGTTGATCATATTGGCCTGTTAGTTCTTCTTCTTTTTGATCAATTGCTAGTTTCTCTTCTTCAATTTTCTCAAGATCTGCTTGCTGCTGCTCTAATATATCTTTATCACCATCAAAAATAAGCGAAATAGCTGTTGCTCTACTAATAAAGTCAGCGAAGTCCTTTGCATTCAATAGTACTTCTAAAACGACGTTCGTTTGGTCTGTATTCTGCAAGGATACTAGACGCTCTTTCATAACGTCTTTACGTGCTAGTACTTTATCTTCTAAAACAACAATCTCTTCTTTCTTTTTCTCTATCTGTTGTTTCGTTTCTTCAATTTTTGCTTGCAGATTCGCTATTTTTTCTTTATTTTGCTGCATTTCTGTTTCAACGGCTTTTAAGTCTTCTTGAACAGTTTCCAACTCTTTTAAAGTTTTTTGCTTTTCTGCTTCTTTTTCGTTAATCAATTGCTCATTTTGGTTCAATTGATTTTTCGCTTTGTTAAGTGTTTCTTGACTCGTTTCTGCTTGTACCATAATCGCTGATGATAAAAAGATGACACTGCTTAGCGAAATGGCCATTAGTTTTTTTAAGGAACGCATCTAAAAACCCCTTTCTCTATTGTTATAACACATGAAAGAGGTTTCTAAATTACAATTCTATTAAAATAGTAAGTCATTCTTTTTAAAATTAGTTTACAAGCAAGCTAGTAATTTTTGAATATTCTCTAGCATTCCGTAGGGCTAGAAGGGAATATTACAGTTTGTTACCTTTGTAATATTTCTGTCAATTACTAATATTTATCTTTTTCTAAAATGGATTATATATCCTGTATCAGCCTTATCATATCCACACACTGGATTCCATTTTCATAGATTTCTTCCTCATAGTTTATTAGAAAAAAATCTTTATCTATTCGATTGATTCGAAACCCACATTTTTGATAGAGTGCAAGCTGACCAATACTACTATTGCCAGTACCCACTCTCATCACTTTATACCCTAGCTGTCTCGCTTCCTCTATGGCATGCATAATTAACTTCTTCCCAAAGCCTTTTCCTTGATAGATTTCAGCGACTGCTAGATTGATTAATTCTATTGATTCTTCTTTTATAGGTAACAAAACATAAACACCGATCAATTGCCCCTTTTCTTCCGCAATATAACATAAACCCTTTTTAAGATATTCATTTACTAGAAATTCAGATGGATCTGCTGTTAATAATAACTTAATGGGCGGACTTTCCTCTTGTGTTAGCTTTCGAATGATCATGGATTCATTTCCCCTTCTATGGACAATGCATCATTGCTTCTGCCTTCTCCCAAGGAACGGTATATCCTGCTCCTTTTGCACAAAAAATGGAGGAGGATGTATATTCCGGATCAGCATTTTTATCATAGCCTAGCCTGTCGATTACTTCCTCTTCATTATGACAAGGATAATAACCTGCAAATGTTAAGGAAAGCTGCCCTTTTCCTTGTGTGAATGATGCAAGTGTCGTACTATATTCCATAAAGGTAGCAACAGGAACCTTACCTGTAAGAATAGCCTTGTCTTCTAATGTTTCAGGCGTATTAAATTCCCCATATGCTGTTTGAATGTCAGACAAAACCCTGCCCATTTGTTCTATATCTACTTTTATTTTAAAGGAATAATACGGTTCTAATAAGCGGTTACGAGCTTTCTCCAAACCCTGTCTTAATGCTCGAAAGGTAGCTTCTCTGAAATCTCCTCCATGTGTATGTTTATTATGTGCTCTTCCCGTTAACAGGGTGACTTTTATATCTGTTAACGGTGATCCTGTTAATATCCCATGATGCTCCCTCTCAAAGAGATGCTGGCAAATGAGATTTTGGATAGCAATAGACAAATCATCTGTATGACAATTGCTCTCAAATACAATCCCGCAATTCCTTTTACCTGGCTCTAATTGAAGATGTACTTCCGCATAATGGCGCAATGGCTCAAAGTGTCCATAACCTATAGCGTCTGTCTCAATCGTTTCTTTATACAAAATTTCCGGCCGGTCAAACTGAACCTGTAAAGCAAATCTTTCAAATATGATTTCCTGAAGAACCTCTAGCTGTATTTTCCCCATAACATGTAAATGGATGTCTTGCAGCTTTTCTTCCCATGTCACATGAAGGGAAGGATCCTCTGCTTCTAATAGTTTAAAAAATGTAAGGGCATCCTTTTTATTCATCCTTGGTTCTAACACTACCCTAGAACGAAGAGTTGGCACTAATTCATACTCTGCTTTCTCCAGAAGTTCTCCGACTCCATCGCCTACAGCTGCATTTGTAAGGCCTGTTACAGCAAAAAGTTCTCCAGCATTGACTTCATTTACTTGCTGAAATTGAGTCCCATTATATTTACGTATTTGTGTGACTTTCTCCATGTCACCATTTCCATACATAAGCTCCTCTCTCACACACAACGTTCCACTTTTCGCTTTCATAAAGGTAATCCTCGTTCCAGAATCATCATAGCGAATTTTATAAACCCTTCCTGAAAACGGCTCATCCTTTTTGTACAATGTTGTCGTCAAATGATCAAAACAATGGAAAAATTCCTTTACCCCGATATCTTGTAAGGCAGATCCATAGCCACAAGGATAAAGACGAGAAGAACGAATCATTTCCTGCATTTTGTCGATCCAAAGTGTTGGTTGATAGCCTTTATCCATATAGTAATCAAGAAGCTCTTCGTCTCGTTCAGCCATAAATTCAATAAGCTCTTCGGACATATTACTGCCATCAAATGAGGATATATCACATACCTCGGTCGTAAATTGTGAACGTATTTCTGTGAGAACACGCTCTACATCCGCTCCAGTTCGGTCCACTTTATTGATAAAGAAAAACGTCGGAATCTGATGTATTTTTAAAAGACTCCAAACTGTTTCCGTATGGCCCTCGATGCCCTCTACTGCACTAATAATGACAATCGCAAAATCCATTACTTGAATCGCTCTTTCCATTTCTGGAGAGAAATCAACATGTCCTGGGGTATCGATTAAATAATACGTTGAATTTCCATGTTCAATCATGCCTTGGTCAGCAAAAACGGTGATACCTCGTTGTTTTTCAATTAGATGACTATCTAAAAATGCACTTTGATGATCCACACGCCCTCGTTTTTTTATACTATTTGTGTGATAAAGAAGCTGTTCGGAAAAAGTAGTTTTTCCTGCATCGACATGTGCTAATATTCCAATCGTTTTATTCATTTTGCAAGCGACTCCTATTCTAAATCTATGGCTCCATTAAATGAAGTAAGTTATATCTTATAATGACTTTACAAGCGTATCATTTTAAAAAAATGGACTCTAGCTTACCTATCATCTTTTTCTGCAAATTAATAATTTATCCACCAGACATGCTATTGCTATCCCAGATAAATAGCGGACTAGATCAACGACAAGGAATCCCCTTCCTAATATCAACGCACCCATTGTCGAATTTCTGAGCTCATTTATCCAATCTGCTTGATATAATTGACTGAATTCTATTCCAAAACAAAATAGGATACTACCTACCATAGCAAGCAGGATTTTTTTCCTCCCAAGAAGAAAACGAAAGCCAAAATAAATCATCATTGACCACAACATGTCTCCTGCATGTTGACTAATAAAGTCCGGAAGTAGATTACTAAATCGTCTGGAGAAAAGTCCTAATGCCACCATAAAAAAGGCAGCAACTAGGTAATTTTTTCTCTCCATGCTTTTCAATTTCTCATTTGATTGTTTCATTTTTCACTCACTATGTTTAGATTTTTATGAATATCTTTATTATAATTATTCCCTATAAGGCTTTCCATGTTTTCGTTTTCAAATATGTAGACAAAATGAAAGAGACCATTACACAACTGGTCTCTTTTCATCTTCATTACGTTAGGATTTTTCCGTCTATTAGCTTGGGGACTTACCCCAAGAACAAATCTAGAATATTAGAACCTTTTGATGTTTGTTTATTATAGAACTCTGAATACCCACATTTTTTGCAAAAAACAACAGTAAATGTATTATGCTGAATATCCATTAGCTTCGATAAGCCTGTTCCTGTCATTGCTACATCTTTTGTACCTACTTCCGTTCCACCGCATTTCACACAGCCTTTACTTTCCATATTCAACCACTCCTTATTCTTAAATATATAACCTTACGTTGAAAACCTCGGCAAATCCCATAATACTTCTTTAATTTGTTATCTTCCTATATCTTTACGTATGAAAATGGTTTAAGTTTCACTTTCGTTATCCTATATAACGATTAATAATCTTCAAAAGCTTGTCTTTATTTGCTGGAGAATCATTTTCGCTTAATCTTGCGGCTGCAATGATGGGCATCCATTCTAATATCGCCTCTTTTGTATCCCCGGTCTTGCTACAATAGATATTCAAATATAAATCAGCTAGTTCCTGATGATTTTCCAAATAGAGGAGATAGGTTCTACATATATCTGCCCGAACATCTCCTGCTCCAGCATCTACCCAATCGATTATCCATACTTTGTCATCTGCTTGCACGAGATTAAAAAGGTGATAGTCCCCATGGCAGAGTCTGGTCTCATTCGGCATTAACTTTAACTTAGCTAAAATCAGTGATTTTGTTTCAACCTCTAAAATATGCGAGCCTTCAATTTGTCTACGCCACTTTGCCGTGATTGGTTGTAGATCGTTTCCTTCATGATGATGAATTTGTTGTTGGATATCGATAGACTTGCTCATATAATATTCAGCCATCTCAAGATTCTCAAACAAGAGATCTCCTAACGTTTTTCCTTTTATGTATTCCATTATTAAAACTTGATTGTTGTTCACTTTCGTTATTTCTATCACTTTTGGAACAGGTAAACCACAAGAATGAGCAAACCTTTGCTTCGCTGCTTCCATTGCCGATTCCGTTGGTGGAAGATAGTCTTTATATATTTTGAAAATTTTATGATCATTTAAGTAAATCTTTGCTGTATTTCCAGTAGCTATTGGTTCTCCTAAATTCACTCTACTCCCTCCCTACTTTTTAACAAACCAAATGATTAATTAAGAAATAGCTCTAGCATATCGTAATGATACCTGCTCTTCTCCTGTTTCTGTAACGGTTATCTTTTTCTCTTGAAAAATATATCCTCTTGCTTCATAAAACGGGATTCCCCTGTGATTTCCCTCTTGTACAGAAACCCATTGCCTTGTTGCGCCAAGGGCTACCTGGTCTTTCGTCAATGCTTCAAGCAAAAGTCTTCCAATCCCTTGATAGCGGTATTTTTCATCTATATAAAGAACAAAAACCTCCGAGACATTATCTCCCGTTATTCCTCCTCCAATTACGCCAACTACTTCAGAATCAAAAAGAGCAACATAGGAATAGCTCCCATTCTCTATATCTTTTTCTATTCGATTAAGCTTGTACCAAAAATCAACCGTTTGGTTCTGACATTCTTCACTCAGCTTGCCTTCTACCGTTTGCCGCCAACCAGTTGAACAAATTTTTCGAATCATTTCCGCATGTTCCTTTTTTGGTTTTTCAATAGATATTTTTGTCATGCTTTATTCCCCTTCTTCAAAATTTAAGTTCCTTTTTTTCAGCTATTCATATGCTTAAAGAATACCATTTAATTCGTAAAGCACCTATAAAAATTACTGGAATTTTATAAGTATTTAAAATAAACTGTATTTTAAGAGGATGTCTCATAGAATAAATGGAAAGTGATAGTTTAGCGAAAAGGCAAATATTAAATTAGGAGTGATTGTTTGGAATTAAATGATGTTATACATGGCCATAGATCGATAAGACAATATGAAGATAAGGAAGTTAGTCAAGAGCTATTGGATCAAATCTTAGAAGCAGGAATCCGCGCCTCATCAAGTGGTAATATGCAGTCTTATTCTATCATTGTTACGAAGGATAAGGAGCTTAAAAATCAATTATACAGTGCACATATGGACCAATCCATGGTTGTGGATGCACCTATTCTCCTTACATTTTGTGCAGATTTCAATCGAATGAGAAAGTGGCTGGAGCTTAATGATGCGCCAGTACATTTTGATAATTATATGAGCTTTATGATAGGTGCGATTGATGCAACATTAGTATCACAAAACTGTGCTTTAGCAGCAGAAAATGCTGGCCTTGGCATTTGCTATATGGGCTCTACTCTTGCAAATTGTGATCAAATCGGCAAACTTCTAAATTTACCAGAGAATGTTGTACCTATTGTAGGCTATTCTTTAGGGTATCCTGCAGAAAATCCAGCTCCACGTGATCGACTGCCAAAGCATGGGCTTGTTCACTATGATACCTATCAGGATTATTCAGACCAAGATATTCTTGAAATATATAAAGAACGGGATGAAAAGGGCTGGAATCGCTATATGGATGTCCCTCGACTGAAAGAAATGACAGAACAATTAGGATTAAAAAATCTAGCTCAAATCTACACCATTGCAAAATATACGAAAGAATCTCATCACGAATTTTCACAAACTGTATTAAATTACTTGGAAAAACAAAATTTTATGAATAACGGGTAATAGTTTACTTCCTGGAGAAGGTTTTTGTGTTTTTATTAATAAAAAATAATGAGGCTTGGACAAAACTAAATAACCAAACTTTAAAGACGAACTATCTCTAATTTAGCTCTTAAATAAAGCTGCTTTCTCATGATGGTTATCTATGTTTTTAAATATAGTCAAGTGTAAAAACTAAGTCGTTCCATTGCGTTACAGACGCACGATGCGCCGGGGAGGAAGCTAAGCCTCCTCGCTGCGCTGCGGGGTCTAAAGCGCCTCTACTTCCCGCAGGAGTCGAACGTCCTCCACTCCATTCCACTTTGTTTTTAAACCTTTATCCAAATAACAAATACGAATATTCACGTGAATCAATTACATAATCGTTAGTTTTTATTGTTAGTTGAAATGCTTATTTCCCAGCCTCATTATCTTTGTCGCAAACCATGTAACAGAATTTGCTTGTATACTATGAAAGGATCTCCATCTTTCGCACAACCAAACTTTTATTTCAATGCCTCTTATCTTTTTTCATTACTTATATCTTTTAGCAATCCTTCAAACCATTGAACATTTACTAAATGATGTGAACGTGAATTTTCCAACATCTTTTTGAAATAAGTAGGAATCGTTTCATTATGCTGAAGCGTTTGTTCTAATAAAAAAATTTTCTTTTGCGTTTGTTCGATTTGTATATTTATTAGTTTTGTTAGTTCCTCTTTTGTATATTCATCTGCAAATAACATTGCTGCATAAAAAGATAAATTTATATAATCTGTCTTAGAACCATACTTAAACATCAATTTTTCGAATTCTTTATCACCTAGTTCTGTGATAATATAATTACGCTTTTCTCTAGTATTATCTAATTGGTCCACTTGTTGAATATATTGCTTTTCTTCTAATTGTTGAAGATTATAATAGAAGGATCCCTTAGTAAAATTCACTATATATTGATAATGTCTCTCTTCCATTAGTGCCAACAATTCGTATCCGTAAGAACCTGGTTTTTGTTTTAATAAGCCTAAAATGAGTAATGGTATCAAAAAAACACCTTCTTTTATTCTTCCTTAAAAGTATTGGAATAGTTATTGCATTTTTTTATCGTTTACTTCTTGTTTATTTGTATGAGCTGAGATTCAAATTCGTCATATGAAATTTTCCCTACCGCTAATTCTAGCGTCTTCCTATATATCTTTTCTGATTTGGTATTTACTCTAGTATGAATAAGGTTTATCAACTCATTTTCATTATTTAACGGTTCCAATACATGTTGTTTTTTAGAAAAGGCTTCAAAATACCGCAAACCAAATTTTCTTTGAGAAATTGCATCAATATGAATACCATCTGGATTAGAAGTTAAGCCTTCTGCAGTGACAAAATAGCAATTGTCTTGTTCAAAAGCAAATTTTTGCAGCTCTTGATTAATAAAATTATATTCAGCAGAATATTTCCCAAATCCCTCTTTTCCTAGAAAATCTCCCAAACCACCAATAATAAAAGGAATATCTGGAGCATTTAACTCCACTCTAAGAGCCTCAACAATGGAAAATAATTTATTATAATAGACTTTGTAATTCCCATTCATACTATCGCTTTCTCCTTGATGCCATAGAATTCCTGTTAACTCACTATTCTCCATAGCAAATTTGGCTTCGGTAATTGCATGTCGAAAAAGCGGTTGATCAACTGCCCATTCATCTAGCGTGCTTCCACCTTCTGCACAGGGAATAAGGCCAATCTTATCATCTTGATTTTCGCGACTCCATGCTTCTGCAAAGGAACCAACTAGACTAATTCCTGAAACAGGACGGTCATAATTGACAGGCTCCGTCATCATTTGCCATCTTCCATTACGCAACATTTGTATTCTCTCATTATAAATCGGAGGAACTTCATGGATAAATCCTCGTCCCGCCATATTCGACTGTCCTATCATTAAAAACGATTTAATCATTTTTTTCATCCTTTCTTTTAGAAGATATTTTAATTATTGCCTTCGATACTTTTTGAATATAGCTACTGATCAATTTTTTAATAGTTGGGTTGTTTGAAACAATATCTTAGTAGATTATCCTCGAAAGTAAGGTCTATCCATTTCACATTTAGTCTAATTAGACTAATCACTCTTAGAATATTATAGTCTAATTAGACTGTTTGTCAAATGTTTGAGAGGACTAACCACGACGGTGTAGCGAATAATGCATAATTTATTTGATAAGTTCCCTCCCCCCTCTTTCTCCCTAAAATAGGTTCCATCATAGAATAATATTCTTTTTATTAAAACGATCTGCAAGCACTGCTCCAAAAAAATTAACAAGTAGAGAGGGTACTAAACTAAAAGCCAGATAGTCAAGAATAATGGGAATTCTAAGGAGATTTGAAAATGGGATAATGATCCTTCTGATAAATAATATAAAATCTTTTCCTCCCGATACTCATCATCTGGCAATAAAAACGATATCCAAGATTTCATTACAACTCCACCTCCCAAAAGAGATCATCCAGTGTTTTATTAAGTTCATTTGCTATTGCTATACAAAGTTGAAGACTTGGACTATGTTTTCCATTTTCGATCAATCCGATTGTCTGTCGAGCGACTCCTACTCCTTTAGCTAACTGTTCTTGAGTAATTGACAATTTCATCCTTATTATTTTCACATTATTTTTCATAAACTCACCTGCCATGTTAATACAATAATTTCTAAAATAAGGTGGTTAACTCTTCTTATTGGATTAACCACCCTTTACTTTAAGTACAATTCTTCAAAAGCCTAATGAATCTCCGTTTTGATGACTTACGGGTGCTTATCCCAAGGTTCAATTTGGCCAATGGTTAGTATCTTCTTCTTTTTCTTAATCGCTTCAATGATTCCATCTGAAATTTCCTTATTTGTTAACCACCTTGAACGGGAACCCTCTGTTACAAATCCCAATTGAACTTGATAATATGAACAACCCGTAGGCATTGTAACTTCTCTCTTAATTTTATTTAGATCTGAACTACTGCCTAAAACATGGAATAACTCCCATTCACTTTTACTAATTAAAACCTCTTTCGCTATTATATTAAGTGCATTTGGAGCAGTAGAGTGAATCCATGCTACTACAATATCAATAGCACCATTTTTATTTATTGTTGCATGCACTTTCTTTTGTAATTCATCATGATTACTATAATCAACAAATAGTGGTGTGACATGACTATCTAAGTCTGTTTGTTCTATTAAATCCTTCATCCGATCAGAATTCCTAGCGATGATTGAAACATGATACCCTTGTTCTAATAACCAGAGTGATACCCCTGATAACATACCTGTTCCACCAACTACTAATGCATGCTTCATTAATTTTCCTCCCCATTATGATACAATTTTTATAATAACTAAGAAGGTGATTATGTGAGTTCAACAAAACTATTACTAGAAAACAATAATGGAGTTTTCTTATATAAAAAAGATTTCGGCCAAGAAAGCAACTGGCGTTCAGATAATTATTATAAATTTATTTACTCTTTAATGGGAACGATAGATTACCAAACGAACAGAAGTCAGCTTACCCTTCATAATCAACATTTTATTTTATTCAACCCACTAGATGAACATAAACAATTAGCAATAGACGATAGGAAATTTTTAATTGAATTAAACCCTTCTTTTCTTAATGAGGTTTCTCAAGCTCTCTATCCTGTTCACAATGATATCCAGTTTGCTACACATATCCAGAAGAACTCTCAAATTTCAAATTGGGTTAGATTTGTATTAGATTTCGTACAACTTGAAAAAGATGACACAAAATCTATGGAAATATTTTTGGAACACAGTTTCACTCAATTGGCTTTAATGTTACTGAAAAGTGCTGTTGGAACCCATACACAAGATATAAATTTAAATACCTATAAAACAATAGATCCACAAATTTATAAAACAATATTAGCTTTAAAAGAAGATTATCAGCATTCTTGGACCTTGAATGAGATGGCAAAAGTAGCGAATTTAAGTAAATTTCAATTTGCCCATTACTTTAAAGACATCTTAGGGATTTCCCCATACTCTTGGTTACAAACTTACCGAGTCGTCAAAAGTCAGGAAATGCTAAAAAAAAACTTACACGGCACAACTAACACAATGATTTAGTTGTGCCGATTCCACTTGCTTTCAATATTGTTTAAATATGCATTTGGGTCCTGCTTAAATCTTCTCTGTTTTGTGTGTTCATGTATTCGACTGTCC